>NZ_CAWUDO010000021.1:0-100317 GCF_963920935.1 Nostoc sp. CCY 9925
AACCAACAGCTTATACATCTGATTTTAATGGCATAGATACCAATTCAGGAGCATCCCGCCAGTCTGTTACAAGTGTATCGACCTACGCTGAACAAGAGGATACTGAGGGTAAAACATTCAGCCTGGATTTTGATTTGTAAATTTTTGAGGCTAAACTTCTAAGACAATAAAATTGCCTAAACCAACTACCTCTAAATCCTTTCTTATTTTGTAGAGCTTGGGGTAGCAACTCGCTCGTTAAGTTGGAGAAGTTGTTGGTTTAATTGCCTTTGTCGTTGAAGTAAAATCTCTAAATCTTCCTTTGTAGCTAAATCTGCTCTGTTAGCAGGAAGAACTTGATTTAGCTGATTTAAGCACGTATTCAAACCAGCCGCAAACTCATTGCGTATCAGCGGGCGCGAACCTCGATAAGTGTTATCAGGATACCCAGATAGGCAACCTGTCTTGTGAATTGGGGTGCGCCCGTTGCTTGATGTTTGTGACAAAGTTTTTGATGGATAGGCAATAATTGTTGCCAGTACCAAGGTAGTTGTCACAGTGGCAAATGGAACCAAGCCAGCAATTGATCGCATCCTAAACATTGGTCGCAGATCCCAGCTATTTACCTTATCTGTAATCTTCACTAAAATTAGCTTTCTAGAATCGGCAATTTCTAATCAAGATCGGTGTTTCGAGAAACCGAAATTAATCGTCTGGTTCTAAAAGCTTGCCGAGAGCTTCAACAGACTGCCGCCAGCCAGCTTCCATACCGCTTTTCACCATGCCGTCACGGTCTGACTGGCTCATTGCTGTGCTGTGTGTCCGAATTTGGGTTGTCTGTTCGTCAATGGCAACAAACTCAGCTTTTTCCAACATGACATGACCACGTTCCGGCATTCCCAAAAATTCAAATGTCTGGACAATGCGTTCATGGGGGGCGACTTCATGAAAACATCCTCTAAACTCATACTCGTTACCATCTTCTGATTGTTCAGCAATGTGCCAACTGCCGCCGTCTTGACAATCAAAGTGATATACTTTCATTTTGTTACCGCGACACCACCAACTGGCAAACAGTTTCTCTTGGGTATATGCTTCAAATACCTTTTCTAAGGCAGCCTTGATTGTAACCGTACCGAAGATATTTTGTGAATTTTCTGGAACTGTAACTGTAAGATGTGCCATACCTGAATCCTCCTACTTTTTCATTTGTCTTCTAGTAGTTTTTCCAGAGCATCAAAGCGCTCACTCCAGATTTTTTCATACTCGCTCAGATACGCTGCCGCCACTCTGATAGTTTTCGGCTGAATCTGAAGCACTTTCTCCTTACCAGTTCGACGCTTAGTAATGAGTCCAGCTTTCTCCAACACACTGACGTGCTTGGCGATCGCTGCTAAGGACATCGCATAAGATTGTGCTAAGGAGCTAATAGTATGTTCTGCTGTTGAAACTCGCTGGAGTATGTCTCGCCGCGTCACATCAGCCAGAGCCGCAAAAATTTGATCGAGGATCAGATTTGATTCAACCATTTGGTTGAATGATAACCAAGGCTACAGTTTGTGTCAAGTGTTCTTTTGGAGTTTATAGTATTTGTGTACTAGAATAAATCCACTTTTAGGTTTAAGATAATGTGCGGCATTTTGAACCACCAATGTCCACGCCCTTAAATACTACTCAAGCACAAGTAAATGCCACCCCGCACTACGAAAGCATCACAGGGGTAGTCGAACGCCTGACGTTTCATTCCGAAGAATCAGGCTACACCGTAGCGCGTTTAAAAAGTTCGCGTTCTACGGATCTCACCACAATCGTCGGCAGTTTTGCTAATATCCAACCAGGGCAAACACTTCAGCTAACGGGCTTCTGGCGAGAACATCCGCAATATGGCCCACAATTCCAAGTCACCAATTACAAAGAAACTAAACCAGCAACACTTACAGGAATTGAGAAATACTTGGGTAGTGGACTGATCAAAGGAGTCGGGCCGGTCAGTGCCAAACGCATTGTTGCACATTTCGGGCTAGAAACACTCGACATCATCGAGAACCAGATTGACCGACTAATCGAAGTTCAAGGCATTGCAAAAAAGCGGATCAAGCTAATCAAAAATGCTTGGGAGACACAGAAAGCCATTAAAGAGGTGATGGTGTTTCTCCAAACCCACGGCGTTTCAACAACTTATGCAGTGAAGATTTACAAGCAGTACCAGGACAATGCGATCGCCACAGTTACTTCTAACCCATACCAACTAGCAACGGATATTTACGGGATTGGCTTCCTGAGTGCCGACAAGATTGCGCGGAACTTAGGCGTACCAACGGACTCCTCTTTTAGATATTGTGCTGGTATCATCCACGCATTGAGTGAAGCAGCCGAAGATGGCCACTGTTACCTACCACAGCCAGAACTGATCGAGAAAGTCGCAAAATTGCTAACAACAGATGACCATCAGCCGACAGAGTTAGCGATCGCTGACATTATTAAACAGATGGGGGCAAAAGAAGAATTAATCAGAGAAATCGTGCAGGGCAATGATGGAGAGAAACTGCTACTGTGCTTTAAACCAACGTTCTTCCACACGGAGACGAATTTAGCACAAATGATATCCCGACGCTTAAGCCAGCCGATAGTACAGGATATGCCTCGTGTTCGAGCTTGGATAGAGCGTTTTACAACTAGTCGCAAAATTCAACTATCGCCACAACAGCAGCAAGCGGTAGAGAAGGCGGCTTATTCTCCAGTTATGGTTCTCACTGGTGGGCCGGGAGTTGGCAAGACCTTCACTACACATACCATCGTCAGTTTGTGGAAAGCAATGGGGAAATCCATTGCCTTGGCTGCGCCAACAGGCAGAGCAGCACAGCGATTAGCCGAGATGACGGGATTAGAAGCGAAAACCATACACCGCCTGCTGGAATTCGATCCAAAGACAATGGGCTTCAAGCGCGACCATGAAAATCCGTTGCCACACAACGCAATTATCGCTGATGAAGCATCGATGCTGGATCTCTTCCTGGCACATTCACTGGTGAAAGCCGTAGCCGAAGGAGCGCAACTATTATTAGTAGGTGATATTGACCAACTACCATCAGTTGGCCCTGGGAAAGTGCTGGCTGACCTAATTAATTCGCTTCAAGTACCAGTAGTACGGTTAACGCAAGTATTTCGCCAAGCCCAGCAGAGCGCAATTGTCATCGCCGCACACCAAATTAACCAGGGCGATTATCCAACTCTGGAGCCGATTAGCGACAAGCCCGTGTCAGATTGCTTGTGGCATGGTGGAGGTTATCAGCCAGAGCATGGGGTACAGGCAATTTGTGAATTGATTACTGATTTCATACTTCGGTTGGGTTTTAATCCTTTATATGATGATGTACAAGTGCTTTGCCCAATGTCACGAGGTTTAGTGGGAACTCGCAACTTGAATGCCGTGTTGCAACAGCTAATCAATCCCTTTGCGTCGGGAAAGGTAGAGATTAACCGAGGGGGGATGATTCTGCGGGAGGGCGATCGCGTCATCCAGCAGATGAATGACTACGACCGGGAAGTATTCAATGGGGACTTGGGAACCATCCTGAGTATCGACACGGAAGAACAGGAGGTCACTGTTGAGTATAGCGGACGACCTGTGGTTTACGACTATGGGGATTTGAATGAAATTACGCTAGCGTGGAGTATGAGTATACATAAAAGCCAGGGCAGTGAATACCCTGTAGCCATACTTCCACTGTATATGCAGCATTTTATAATGTTATCACGTAACTTGTTTTATACAGGGCTGACTCGTGCTAAAAAGTTGGCGATCGTAATTGGCTCAAACAAAGCGATATCTCTAGCTGTGCGGACTACAAACGATCGGCAGCGTTACACAAGGTTGTGGCAGAGGCTAATATTACCAACAATGTCAGTAAATATTTAATATTTATAAGGTACCTTATTAGCTCGACTTTATCCAAAATTAAGAACTCGGTTTTCTTAATCCGGCAAAAACTCTGGCTTTTTGGCAAATACTTTTTCCACATCACATATTATCGATGAAGCTAAAAAAGTAAAACTACTGCCCCATAAAGGTTTCAGCTTAGGTTTTCACGTTGCTACAAAAATGGATAAAGTCGAGATTAGGAAATATACAGAATCTTAATTAATAACCCAATGAAATATAATTTTAATTCCAAGATAAATTAATTAAAATTAAGTAGGTAGTGATGTGAAATAAATAAATTAAATACGCCATGAATAAAAAGTGGGCAGTCAAGCGGATTACGATTAATCTTGCGACTAGTGAAATGGAAAAGTTACAAGAATATTGTCAAAAAACAGGAAGACCCGCAACAGATGTCATCCGGGAGCTGATTCGTTCCTTAGAAACAAACTTCTCTATCGATCTAGCTGAAAATGCTATTCAACCAGAAAAATTGACTACCCACTATGGGAAGTTGTTAAATTGCCTTAAGTAGACTCTTGTAAATCCAAAAATTGCTGCACTAGTTGTTGAATGACTTCATCGTAAGTGTAACCAGTTTGCTGACAGTAATTGTCGATAATTTGGGCTTCATCAAAGTCTAAATATAACTCAACGGTGTTTTGAAGCAATAACGAAGACTGGGGCAAATTGCTATTAACAGGTATCATCATTGTACTAAGCTGCTAAATTCGAGAATGCTGAGAAAGAACAACTATTGAAAAAGTGCAACAGCACCAATAAAAGAGAACAAAATTTTATTCTCAATCCCAAGTTGTCAGTGTTGTGTGTTTGAAAATAAGTTCTCTAAACCTGTATTGAAAAATTCACTGTTATTTTTATTGTTAGAAAACTTTACATAGCTAAATAACTAATTGAGATTTTTCTCTTAACATAGAATAAGTAATATTAGTGTAATACTCAACTGAAAAACCTGATATTAATAGTGAAGTTAAGTGTTGGGCAAAATAGCTTAACTTTACGATTAAATGAAGTTGCTGATTTTAAGCCTCAAGCCAGCTGCATAGAAAACTAAAAGGAAAATCATAGATAAATATCTATAATACTGGCGAGATACTGCTTGTAAGTAAAAATAATAGAGAAATGAGAGAAATAACGATAAAGAAGCGATGGCTGCGCCAACGCACAAGAGCGAACGCACTGCAAATGTGCGGATGAATGAAGATAGCTCGTTAACAAGTACCGCACAAACACGGATTGATTCAATGGTAAGTTTCGGTAAAACTGCATTGTACAAGTTGTGAAGGCACATTTATGGTTGATATTGCAATGCTGCATATCCGTGAAAATAAGCAGATAAATTTTGAACCAATAGAAACAACAGTAGCCGCGACAGAAGAAGAGTCAGTAATATTAGCTGAAAAACTTACCCAAGTTGCAATTCCTTTAGAGGTTTTATTACAAGCTCTAAATATAGCAAAATACGATAAAGCAGCAGCTTTTCGCTATGCCGATAACTATTTAAACAAAGGTAAAAAGCTAAAAATGGTATTAATAAAATCCTTGTCCGCTGTCGAGAAAAGGAGCTTCAATAAAAATATTAAAAATACTTACCGTAATTTCTTAATGAAGCATTGTGATTATTATAGGTAGCCAGGATATTTAGCTAACAATGGCTAATTACATCTAGCCAAAGCATTAATAATTTTTCATCAAAAAATATGTAATTATTAGGAGAACTTAAATGAGACAGTTTAATCATAATCAAGAAAACCAAGAAAGCTTTATTTATACTCGGTATCGTTATTACGGAAGGGTTAAGCCGGAAAACCTAGCATTTAATGCTAATTTACAAGAATTCTCGCAAAAAGTTGCCTATATTGTTAATCTTGAAACAAATGGAAAGCTACCTCCTGAGGACGCTTTTAACCAAATTCAAGAACTTTGGGAGCAGTTAACACGTAGTAAAGATGGACTAATGATTGGGATAGATAACAAGTATTAGACAGATATTAAAATATTCAGCTACTTGCTTTTTTATTTTGAGCTTGCCGTAAAATCTGAGATTGATATTTCTGAATTTTCTCTAAAATCTCTTTGCGTTGTGGATGCCCTTTTAGAGATTTACTAATAGCAGCAAATTCGTCTAATATAATTACTCTTGGCTGCTCACTAGGATTGTTTGCGGCTGGGTCTTGGGAGTTCATGCTTTCTTCTTTTAAGGATGTTATTTCAGTAAAGTTAATAAAGATATTTTACTGATTATGTATTCGCTTGTTTTCACTCCAAATAACAAAACCAATACCTAAAATTACACTCAACCCTACTATAAATGCTGAAGCTCGACCACCAGTTATCAACAGCATAACTAAAAAGCCAAGCCCAACATAAGCTGTTAGCTTAAGCAGAAGAGCAAATTTATTTTTAACCTCAAAAATTTTCATAATTACCCAACCCAAGGACGACTACCAGCCCGATGAAGTTCTACAGCAATGTCAAATGCTGCGAACTTGTGCGGACATGAAATTACTTCTGGGAAATCTTTTTTAGTGTTGGGATTGACCCGGAAATGAGGGTTTGCGATTAAAGCTAATTGCCTAAAATAATATTTGATTAACTCAGGTTTCTGCATGGTTATACCTCAAAATATGCGATCGCCCTTCCATTGACCCACCGCAGCCGCGTCAAAGAACGCCACTACCCAACCCCGGAAACAACCGTCTCCAAACAGACCCTTTGCGACCTTCATCAGCAACCTCAAACACGCTACTCAAACCCTGACGATGGGCTTGCGTTTCCAGGGTATTGATGTCGTGAACCATCTGAGCTAATTCAGGGTTTTCGCTAATCAGTTCATCTTCTAAATCCAACTCTTGCTGTAACAGTTGAGCATTCCGACGCAAGAAGCGCCGCCGATCGTGCCGGCGGCGGATTTGTTCTTCTGTGAGCAGCAGTTCTTCTTCAAAGTTCAGGTCGTCGTACATTTGTCCTCCTCAATCAATCCAAAGTATTCGGCTGATATCTCCATCAGGTAGGTAAGAGCTAGACAGTTGCCGTAGTGGGTGTAGATTTGGGCTAAAGCTTTCAAAACTTCGGGCAAATTTTCGGGTGTGACTTGTTGGAACCGCGCAGCCAAGTGGTATACTGAGTGTTCGTTTTCGGGTTCCACAACTGGTACATCTTCTGCCCAGATTATGAGTTGGCGTCTGTTTAGCTCTGCCAAGCTTTCTGCATTGATAGTATCAACAATTGAGTCGGGTAGACAGCGAATTAAACAAGTCGGAAGTCGGAAGTCGGAAGTCGGAAGTCGGAAGTATAGTTTTGTAATGGGGATTTAGACCCCACCACAAAACTGACCGGTTATAGAACCGGGGGACTTAAACCCACCAAATTTGGTTAATAATTTAACTACCAAACTATACCCCCATATAAAAGCTCAAAACCAAGTTGTAAACGCTTGATATATTCTTCAGTATTTCGATTGCCCCACACTGGGTTAGTTCTACTTTTAATCCAGTTATTTGGAGAATGTGCAACTTCGTGGTGACATTTTTCGCATAGTGGGAACCAGTTAATTCCAAACTTATCGTTTTTGGTGTACTCGGTATGGTGCATTTGGGTGGCTTCTGCTCTTAAACAGCAACAACATTTACTATGGGCTTGTCGATGTTGTTTGTGAGCGATCGCCACCTTCTTCTTATACTTTTTGATATCACCATACCGCGCATTCCAGCCTAATTGTCTGAATCGGGAAAGCCGAGATTTTCTAGCAGTAAAGTCACTCCCTTCTCGTTGAGTTCTTGTCCTGTTAGTTCTTGCCATTTTTGCTTGATTTCTTGATCGCTTGGTTTGCGCCCTAGTTGTTGAAGCCACAGCTTAATTTCTTCATACCAATCAATATCAACACCTATCGAATTATCGGCACTGCTTTCATCTAGGGGCTGTTGTTTTTGCTCCATACCCTGAATATCAAATTCAGGAATTAGAGCGATGAATGGATTACCACGAGTTGGAATCACCAGCGCATACCTAACACCAGCCTTGTCCAACAACTCGCAAGCTTGGCGTAACATTTCCAAAACGTCTTTCTTCAGATTCACGAAATCTTGGGGATGCTCCAGAATGTAAGCAGATGTCTGACCCAGAGCCAAAAAGCAGACGTTTTTCAGTGAGGGACGGCTAAATCCAGTTTCCCCTGAAAGTGGGGACTGACCCATGAACACGCCATGTCCTTTAAGTCCAGCGGTAAATTTGATGATGTAGTTCCAAAATCCTTGCAGGTCTTTGGCAGTGTCAGGAGTGACCATTCCCGGTAGCCCTTTGCCACCACCGTAGACACTATCTACTTCATCCTGCAACAAGAATAATTCTGGTACGCCAACACAAGAACCACCAACAACAGCGACTCGCTTTTTTTGCTGATCGATCTGCTGTGTGGCAAAAGTAATCCAATTCGATAATTTCTCCATGCCATCAAACTTCTTGGTGAATCGACACAGCCACCGCGTCACTTCATCCTTTGGATCGCTCCCCAGTACAATTGCTGGTAACTGGGATTTAGCTGCAATCTTATTGACGATTACACCAGCCAAAGTAGATTTACCAGATTGTGTCCCGCCACTAATATAAAAATGGTGGTTAGCACGTTTAGTCATATCGTGGTTGACCGCAGCATCGCATAATTCATCAAGCCATGCAGCATCCAACCGAATATACTCAGGATACTGTTGTGCGATCGCCCTTAAAACTTGCAATGCGCCAGGATTGACTACCTGTTGCACGACATCTTCATCAATGTCGGCAATCTCTGGGTTAGGGATACCAGGACGTGGAGGTAATTGTTGTGCTGGTGGTGAGGGAAGAGTTACCAAACCTTGCAACTGATATTCAGCTATCCACCTGGGGCGCTCAGCAACAGGGAGACGATTCACATATTCTGCGACTCGCCGCTTGGCAGCGATCGCTGTAGTCACATAATTGTATGCTGCCTGACCTTGCAAATGTTGTTTGAGTGCTTTGAGGTCAGCTTCTAGCAAAGACTTGTAAACTTTTTCCTTACTTTCGCTGATTTGAGCGGATACTCCAAACAAGCCAGCACTGAGTGTCCCAGCGCCGAGTAAGATTCCGGTTGTTACTCGGTCAGTATTTAAGAAAAAAGGAGCAGACAGACATAAGACTGCACTCGCCCCTAAACCGCATAAGATAGTCCGTTCTGCATGAATTACACTACTGGCAGTTAGTCGTTCGAGTTCAAAGCTCATAATTTATCGCACCCCTAACGCAACACCAGCACAAACTAAAGTTAGAAAGGCAAGCAGAAATATTACCCCAGGCATCAAGCCGATGGTGAAAGTCTTGCGGTTAAATCCAAAACCTTTAACAACTAATCCACCAAAGTTGAATAACCCCAGAAATATACAACAAATCGAGATTATGCCGATAAACCAAAGAACATACCTACTGACTGGGCTGGCAACGGATAAATAACCCATTAGCATTGATAGCCCAACTCCACACACTGCATATCCAATGAAAGATAATTTTAGTTGCATATTTTAAGGAAGGTTTGGTTTTTTACCTTGTTTGATTGGGCAACCACGAGCAATAATGAATTGTTCTGAATTTTTCAGTTGATAACACAGATTATCGTACAGACCATAACAATAATTATTGAGGTCTGTGACTTGGTTAGAGCGCGTATTCAAGCCAGGAATAACGTGATTAATCACTAAGTAAAATTCGTGAGTCATAGTCAAAATCGGAATGAATCTCCCACTTCATCAAATGCTTTTTCGTAACCCCCAAGTTGCCGTTGTTGTTCAACAGAACCGAAAGCATGACGGATCACCGCCTCCCCATGTAGTGCCCTAGTTCGCTGCAAATCTTCCTCAACCTTCATGGCTTCTTGCGAATATGCCAATTGATTTTTATACATCTCTGCCAAAGACTGCAACTGCTTGAGCTTGTGGCGGGAGAACTTTGTATGTAGCCACTTCTGTGCTTTCAAATTGCCAGCCACTTCTGCTTGATCCAGAACCTGCTGTGCTGTAGTGTAAGCGGGTAATGTGTAGCGTTCGCGGATAGATGAAGGTAAATCACTTTCAATTTGGGTAGCATCCCCAACTCTTAAATCCGTTGATACTACTCCATCACCTTTACTACCAAATAAACCAGGAAGCCATTTACCTAACATTCTTTTCTCCTCTCTAACTACTAATTAAAGAATTCAGAAGCCAGAAGTCAGGAGCCAGAATAAAGAATTGTAGTACTGAATGAACAGGCTATAAAATATTGAATTTTCACTTTTCAAATCTACCTATTCAGTTCTCCTGAATTCTGACCCCTAACTCCTGACTCCTGTGTATAACTCTCCTGAACTTGTTGAACTTGTGAGCTGATATATCGGGTTATGCCATATATCCCTATGAATGAAAACATCAACACACTTATTGCTGCGATCGCAGTTTGAGCGATCATTCCCCTCTGCATCAATTCCTCAATCTGTCTATTGGAGTGCGATCGCGCTTTTGATTCATCAATAAGTTGCTGGACGACTAAGAACTCTTCTGTTGTCAGGTTTTCGAGTGTTAAGCCGGACAGGTTCAACTCGCCGTCCTTCTTCAGGTGAATATTGAATTGTTTGTGACGAGTTTGAGTTTGTTCTTGTTGTTGCTCCATGTATAGCCACGCCCAATACGAGAATTAATAGCAGCAGATTTAGTACTGCTGCTAATCCAATCAATTTATTCGGTCGCATCTGCATTGCTAGCAGAGAGATAGAACGATGCAATCTCCTGACCGAAACGAAAAAAGGCTTCTGGCTCCCCCTTGTAATCTCTGGCGTACTCCGCGATTTCTGCAAGATATTCGTTGGTTACACCATCTAAATCTTCAATAGTTTTTTGCGCCTCCCTATGGGCAAACTCTCTGACCCCTTGGCTAATGCCAGTGCTGAAAGCAGAAATTTCTTCTAACTTCTGTTTTGCTTGGTTGGCAAGAGCGATTTTGTAATCGTCCATACTCTCTTGCGCTTTCTTGGTTTTGGCTTTTGCTCTTTTAGCTGCTTTCCCATTCCTGCCATTAGTAGTAGCAAGTGTACCAGATTGTCCGCGCTCAAGAATTATTTGATCGGCGACAGACATAGCATCATCATCAGCTAATGCATCCCAATCAAGACCGCGCTTTTTTAACTCTGCCAATAACTCTTCATCTGACAGATTAATATCATTACCTTGCAATAAAGAACGTAAAACTTCCATCATTGACTCCTAGTTACGAATGTTCTGATTTTCCGGAAATCTAAATCTGGTCTGAGAAACTAATTTGACAATCCACTTTTGAATTTCATAACTTGTGTAAACTCTATCAACGCTAAAAGGGCATTTTATCTCCTGCCCCCAACGGTAAATAGTTGCTATAGAAGGATGTGGCTTTAATCGCTGGAGCGCAAGTCGTAACTCATCACCTTTACAAACTAACTTAGGAAGATTATCCAGAAAGAAACGATAGCGATTTACATCAGCGATTCTAATAGCTTTATAAGGATTGCGTTTCCTTAATTCCCCATAAGCCTTGACTTGCGACATAAAAGAGATATCGTTTTCGTCTTTGATGTTCAAGCGCTTTTTAACTCTTTGCCAAGTCCGGTCACATACCTTTGTGCCAAGCGATCTCTGGTACTCCAACCTCAATTTAGATGCCATTTCCTCCTCTTTTGCGACAAACAAGATTTTTTTTCTTAATCGCTTCTATCCCTTGGTCAATCAGGAATAGGACTCGCCGTGAGAACCTCTAATTGGATTTAATGATGAGAATTTTATTGGTCATAACCCCAAAACCCCTTTAATGCCATAAAATTTTGGTTAGTTTCGGCGACAAATTCTCATGGCTTGTCGCTTCATACATATAAAAATACCCGCTTTTGTTGGGCGGGTCATTACTTGATTAACTAATAGTTAATAAATAGGAGTTAGGAGTTAGAATTCAGTAATCAGAATGGTATTAGAGGTGGATTCAGACCTGCACTTTTCTTGTTGACCATACTTCCAACTTGTTTTGTTACCACCAACTTTTCTTATTTTGTGGATTGCTAGAATATCGGTTATTCATCTGTTCTTTGGTTAGAAGACCCAACTTACTTCTTTCTGACTTCTGACTTCTGACTTCTGACTTCTGGCTCGTGACTTCTGACTCCTATTTCGACAATTAAGCAACAAAATTTCGTTTAAGTTCATAGAGCCGAGCTATTAAAACAAACTTAAGCATATTCCGTGTTCTCTCAGGCATCTGAGGAAATTTAATGCCGGGCCCCCATTTGATCTGCACTGTTTTGAACGGTACATCCAATTCTCTTGAAAGAATTGAACAGTACTCTTTGAAAATTCCGCGTTCGCTCTCAAGGCATTCTACTGACTCCAGAGACATTCCAGTATAAGCAGATTTAATTTGTCTACAAAAAGTTAATGGAGATATATCTGGAATGCGCGTTTTTGGTAACATCTATAAATCCTCCAAGGTTTGTTGGGGGTAGTGCTTCGGCATGAGCGATCGCAGTCTTAACGCTACGGCGATCGCTTAATAAATTTATCGAAATAGAATTCAGCAATCAGGAGCCAGGAACTAGAAGTCAGAATACGATTCTGTGTTCCGACCGAAAAAGCTCATTTTTGACCCTCAGTAAAAAAAAACATATTTAGTGGTCAACTTTCCCATCTGTGGGGCTGAATTCTCTCTGCCTAATTCTGACTCCTGATTACTGACTCCTATTTTATTACCATACTGTACCATACGAAAATTTGCATCTATGACGTAAACTACCGTACCATCAGAAAACTAATTGCTCTGCCGAATATGCCGAAACCAGGATTTAAAACCATAACAGTTCCTGATTGGATTATTGAGGAAATTAAGAGACAGCCTGACTATAAAGGGAATCAAGCTGCCACTTTGGGGGCACTCGTTAGGGATGGTGTTGCGGCTCGTGGCGGGGAATTAGAAAACCCAGCCATATTCCTTGCAAAAGTACTGAATCACTTACCTAATTGGGAGCGGCGCGAATCCTGGGAGTTAGCGCTGACTATTTTAAGTTGGTTGCAAGAAACAGAGCGTCCTTCTAGTTAGGGCTTGCTGATATTACAGAGGTTTTCAATTGTATGATTTTGCTTTTACGCGAGCGCGCGACCCCGGAGCAACTTGAACTTATGCTGCAACAGCACAAGTTCTACATCAAAGCCGCAGTGGATATCGAGCGTCGGGTGCTGGTTGGTGGTGGTAGTCTACACGCTGATTGTGAAGAAAAATTGCTAGATGACGGCAGTAGACAACAAGATATTTGGGCTGCCAGTTTTATGCCAATAACTGGAAAAATTATTTATGAGTCGATGGTTAATCTTCGTCCCCGGCAAAATCGTTCAATGGAACTTTTAGACCCTAAAATTAGAGAAAGGGTAGCTCAACTGATTAACGAGTTCCTAGGAAATTTATGATCGAAGTGACACCAAAGCAAGAAATTTTTATGCAAGATGATGTGACTACACGTTTACGTCGTCTAGCTACACACTTGTCACAAATTCAATCTTTGTGGACTCAAGGCTCATCAAAGGATTTAATACTGGCTTTGGTTGATGAAAGCCGATACTTTATTGAGTGGACTGTACCAGATATGGTAAAGGCAGATGATATTGATCGAGCCTGTGAATTAGTTGATTTAGTTCGTCTTCTGACTCGTTGGCTATTCCATTGGGACGATATCTGGACTGATGCTGAACAAAAGCAATCTGCATCTGCTCAAATTTCGTATTGGTTAGAGCGAGTTTTAGAAATATCACGTACAGAACCGGAATCATTGACCGCATGACCCGCTCAGTGACGGGTAGTTTCCGCAGGCTCTTTTTGTTGTATGTGAGTTGGTTTTTGTTTGGTTTTGAGCGGAGTCACATATGCTACTGCACCAACTCCAATCATTCCACCGCCTATGATATACATAATATTTTTAGTCAAGTATTGAGAGCCAATGTATCCAAAGGTGATTGCTAAAACTATTGTGACGATCATTTGAGGTACTTTCATATCTAAACTGCCGTCGCTTGCTTATTAAATAAAGGAACGAGTAATTGCTACTGTGTGCAATTGATACTGTACTATTCATTAGTTTGTCGCTGAGGCTTTTCACCAAAAGAGGCACTAGCAACAAAGCTGGAAAACCCAATAAGCGTCCAGCCCAAGCAGATATGTTTTCGTATCTGCCATTCATATTGCTTGCTCTGGGAAACTGATTTTGTGTTCGCCTCAATAATCTCTAAGCCCCAACAAGAAAGTGTGCCTATACCAAACAAGCAACTACTGGCAATAGAGGCAATCCCTATTGTGTTTAGAATCCGATCGCTAAAATTCGGATTTCTTACAAGAGGCTTCGGTTGACGGCGAGTATGAACTAGGGCTAATTCATCTGTACCTAGACGTTTTATATGCTCTTGTTGAATCAGAGGGTAAGCAATTTGTTGGTTATTAGTCATTTGTCGTTACTAGTATGTAGTTTTAATTGCATCTATATCAGTGAACGTATGATAAGCCTCCGTTATAGGTTGCACTACATTCCACAGAGGGGTATCAAATTTTCTTTGGTAATAATTTAATTCCTGAATGCTGAATTCTTCTTCACAAAGCCTTCTTTTGCTTCATCAGCACGCCCGCCACCACCGATACTCCCCCTCTCCCCGATAGTTCAGAATCCGCAGCGCCTCTATTTATTGCATCGGAGAAACGTTTACTTTTGAGTCATCTGCTCCACACCATCAATTGCATTCAAGATTTCTCCTAAAATATTGGTTGCATCGTTTAAAACAACATCATCCGAAGTAGTAAAGTACTCGGAGGATTGGATTTGGCGATAATCCTGGCTACTTCCCACAAGCCGCAAAGTATATCATAACCCTGCAATATAGCCCGAATTTTTGATGTAGTTAGTCTCATTTTCATAGCTTATCTTCCTAAAATTTGTCCTGATGAATACTGAAACTTGCTCCAACCAAGGCAGTACCCAAAAAGGCGGAAAAACTCACCAGCATGACTCCCAAGCAAATATTTTTCTGCTGTTGCCAACCAGAGATGATTATGTTGGGATTAGCATTTGTCTCAATAATCTCCATACCCCAACAACCTATTGCTCCTACTCCTGAAAAAGCGGTGAAGAGTAACGATACAATTGCAAATATTTCTATAGTGCGGTCGATGAAAATCCTGGGGCTAAATCTTTTTCGAGTCCGACGAAGAATTAACTTATTTTGATTAGTTGAAGGCGTGGATGATTGGTAAACTATCTTTGGAGTTTTCATATCTCTTGCGTGGATTGATTGAAGAATCTACCTATTTATTAAGGCATTAAATCTATACAAAAGCGGTAGATTAATTAAAAATCTACCGCTTTTGTATCTGAAGTTTCTATTTTTTACTTAGCCAAGAACTAATTTTCTTGCATACTCTTGTGCTTCATCTGGGGATAAAGATTGAAAATTTTTAATTAGCGTTGCCGCACGAGTTCCTCGCGCACTAAGAAGCAGGCAATAGCAATGAGGTTCAGGCAGTGCGGGGTTTTTCATCTCTGCTATCCACAACCAACATGATTCTTCGCCTTCTTCAAATTCACGGCCATAATCGTAATGTAGTTTTTCTGCATTAGGCATTGTTTTTTGCTCCTACTTTTACCAAAAGTTTATATCTGCACCTTTACAATCACAAATGCCGCCAGAAGTTCTTGCTGATAGCCTTGAGACTGACTACTTTGGGTTCTGCTGTCGCTTCAGGGGCATGGCCAGCAGCCACCGCAGCAACTCGTGGTGCAGGTGTCGCTAATAGGGAATTGAGTAATTCCATTTGATAATCAACATCTTCTACTGAGCGATATACCCTGTATGGTTCGATTTGCATACCTAAAGGTGTTGTTACAATCTTTAGATATTGATTTAGGGCATTGATATAGGCAACTGAAAAATTTCTCTGCTCTACATAAGGACGAATAATCTCTAGCAATTCAATCGCTCTGTTAATTTCAGAAACTTCACAATTACTATCGATTTGTGACTGGCTTCTTCTGTAGCCTTTCATTATCTTTTCGGCTACCAGATTGTTGAATTTGCTAACGGCTCTCTGATGATTACCTAATGTGTGGACTTTAGTCTGCGCCTGATAACCGATTCTGCCCCACTGCACTGTTAAATTACCATCTTCGACAATGGCCGACCAGAATTTATTGCTGTTTCGGATAGTATCAACAAAGACTAAATAGATTTCCATGTTTTTAAATCCAATTAACTCGCAAGCTTTTGGGCATTGCCCCATCTAATTTGATGTTGTAGTGCTTCAAGTAATGTTTCAGCTTCGTCTGCCGTTAGTCCTTCTAGGACAGAGCAGACATTGGATAAATCTTTGGGAATAAAATCAGAGCGAAATCTCACGAACAATGCTTCTTTCAAAGCATCAGTTAGTGTATATCCACCAGAGTTACTCTTTTGCTCTTGTATGAAAACAAAGTGAGCTAAAGTCATTCGCAGTAACAGTTTGGTTCCTCTGTCTAACTTCTCTAGATAAGCACCATAATTATCAACCAGTTCGTTAATTTTTTCAGTTTGCCCGTAATAAGTCACTAAATCTGTTGTCATGTTTATTTGCCTTATTAACTATTAAAAAACTGCTGATATTACTAAAACAGCGATCGCCCTCCATAGGACGACCGCTATCAGCATCAGTTCATGTTGCGAAACTTAGCAGTACGCAAAGATTGAGTTTTCGCTGCGACAACAGGACTACTAGCTCTTCGGGCAGTGCTAGCCCACGCCTGCATTCGCTCAACTGCCGCCGCATCTTGGATCGCAAGCGGGGTAATGGTTTGACAGCAAGCTTCTAGGTCAGCAAGCGTTACCTGCTGCGGTCTATCCTCATCGAATGCCAGCAGTGCAGCTTCCGAAGCAAGGGTTTCCAGTTCTGCTCCTGAAAACTTTGCGGTGTTGGCAGCGATCGCTTCGAGATATTCGGATTCCAGGTAAATGCCAAAGCGTTGCAGATGAATACTTAGGATTTGTACTCGCTCTGGCTCAGATGGTAAATCGACGAAAAAGTTTTCATCGAATCTTCCCTTCCTCTTTAGCTCACTTGGCAGCGCAGAGGGGTCATTACAAGTTGCCACGACAAACACACCACACTGAGATTCCGACATAAACGTAAGAATATTGCCCAGAATCCTCTGTGAGACTCCACTAGTATCACCAGTCCCCGAAAGTGCTTTTTCTATCTCGTCCACCCATAAGACGCAGGGTGCGATCGCAGAGGCAGTTTTCAAAGCACGTCTGACATTCCCCTCAGACTCACCTACCAGACTGCCTAAGAGGGACGCAATGTCTAGCTGGAGTAGTGGTAAATTGAGAATGTTAGCAATATTCTTGGCTAGTAAAGTTTTTCCAGTACCGGGCGGCCCTGCAAGCAACACACCTTTTGGTTGAGGCAGGTGTAGCTCACGCGCGTCTTGTGTGAACAGCCGCCGCCGCCTCATCAGCCACTCGCGCAGAAGATCCAAACCGCCGAACGGGATTATCGCAGGTTTACCCAACTCGATACCCATTTGAGACAGTAGCCGAGTTTTGTACTCGACGGCTTTGGGGATGAAATCAGCACCGACAACGACACCACCATTAGTTAAGTTTTCTTTGACACTTAAGCGCAGAAAATCACTGATTTCTTCTAAAGTTAAACCCAGTGCTGCACGAGAAAGGGTTTCTTTTTGTGCATGTTCTAAGGAAATAGTAAAAGTCAGTTCCTGTTCAATAGCTGACTGTTGTAAGTCATGCAAGTAAGAATTGAGATGAAGTAGTATTTGGTCAATACTCGGTAAAGGGACTTCGCAATAAGGAATCAATCTGACTAGGGATTCGTGTAGTTGTATGTTCTGACCCAACAAGACAATGCGTTTATCTGTGGGTTTTAACCTGTAGTAAAGGTTTTTGACCTTGCTTAAAATCTCCCATGATAATTGTGGTGAGTTCTTAGCAATAAAGGGGTGAATATCTCCAAGGATAAATACACCATTTCCACTAAAGTTAGCAATGTAGTCGAATACGAATAGTAGTGGATCGGACTGTAGAGGTCTTTTGTACTCTGCAACTGGCTTAAACACCAATCCCCCATCTGCTGCAATTAAACATTGCTCCAGGGTTGATACCCCCAGATTCCAGAAGAACACTGGACATAAAAGCTTATTGTTAGCTTCAGTAGTCAGCCATTGAATAATCGTTGCTTCGTCGGGCGACAGAACATCAAGTGCTGCAATAGGGATTTGTGAATCGAGTGTAGAGAGCAGATTATATAGTTTCATTGTTTTTGAATTTGATAAGGAACTGGAGATAATTCGTCGTGTGTGTTTACGACTTTTACGATCGCCTCATAGGCTTCGGCATTGCCGTCAAAAACTTCTGCCATACCATTGCTCTCAGGCTGGGCGATCGCGCTGACAATAGCATTGAGTAGTACACACAAGCCTTCAATGTTGCCTTTGATAACTACGGGTTGCCTTAATTTTTGTTGGGCGTAAATGTGAATAAACGGGTATTCTTTGTGCAGTTCTGGCATAATTTAGCGGTAGGGGATTTGAATCAGTGAATAGTAAACAGTTATCAGTTACCACCGGAATTCTCTTAATTGGTCACTGATAACTGGTCACTGGTAACTGTTCACTGATTTAATTACTGACGCAAACGTATTTGACTGCTATTAGTAGTCCGAAGCTGCGGTGCTGATTCTTCCTTGAAAGTGCGTGAGCCCTCCACAACTCCCAAAGCTTCTTCAAATGGCTGAGTAGCTGATAAACAAGTTAGCCCTTCAAAACCTTCTGCTTCTACTTTCACTTCACCTGTAGCTGAATCAAAATGAATCAAAACTGAACGTTCCATATTTATCTGCGTGCATATTGTTGTATTTCTTGATGTCCAGCAAAAGTCAGCCGTAGAGTTTGTACAGTTCCGTTGGTTGATTGTGCGATCGCGCATTCCCCAAATTTCTCTTGTAATTTAAGAGCTTTAGCTCTCACCATGTGTTGTCCGTATGCAAGCATTAGTTTATTGCTGAAAAAGTCTTTGCCCAACTTTGGAACTGTCTCATAGCTGTCGTGTATTACCTCGTACGCGCCGCTTGATTGATTCCATTTGAAACCGATGTCTGCACGGGCTTTTATCGTGCGACCAGATACAATAATTTCAGCGCTTTGTCCTTGAGAACCACCGTAGTATCCTTTTAGTGATTGTGCTGTTTCATGTACTTGCGGATTCAGCTTCAAATCTTGTAAAGCTTGTACCAGGCATTCACGGTTAGCAAGCTTGGTTTTAACGGTTGAGAAGTGTGACATGAGAATTTTGTCCCTATATTAGGAGTGCGGTATTCTTTTTTGAAATGAATATTGCATTTTTCGTTAAGTACTTAGTCTTGGGCGAATGCACTCCGCCCAAGACTGTTTTTTACCTAAATTTGAATGACATAACGGTAGCTTTCGACAAGCCCACATCACCAGTTGCAAGCTGTTGCAGATTGCGCTGTTCATCTAGTAGCTTGGTGCGAATTTCTTGCATCTTTTGCTGCAAAAGGCTTTGCCCCTCACTACCAAGATTCTTCGACTCAATTGCCGGATCGTTAACAATCGAGTCAATGTGCGCCATCATCGCTTCTAAGTTACTACCAGCTTGGGGGTCAGCATTCGCTAGTAGTACCTGAACCTTCATTAGATGGCGTTCCATCTTCTTTTTAAATTGCACAGGCTTTCGTCCGGGTTCCCAGTCAGCCAACTCTTCAAGTAACTGTGCGGCGAGTTGTTCACCGCCAGCTACAGCCGCTTCCTTCAATCTTTGTTCCAAGTTTTGGTCGTACTGGTTGATGAACTGAGTGATTTGATTGAGGCAAAGAGCTTGTTGCTGCGACAGTTGTTCGGACAGTGCCGGGATAATCACTGGTCTTGATATTACCACTTGCAAACAGTCTTCCAATTCACCCAAAGTTGGGAATGCCTTCAGGAGATTAGTTTTTACTGATTCTTGCTTATCTTGTGGCAGTTCCCAAGTATTCAACGAGATGAAGTTTTCGATTCGCTGTTGATAATCTTCCAAGCCTTGCTCGTACTCATCTAGTAGTTTGGCGCGTAGTGTTGGTGCGATCGCATCTCTAATGTTGAGCAATTGACTCCACACTAGGGGTGCAAGGTCTATCGGACAAATCCAATCACCATTATCAGATGTCATCCATTCCTGAACAGATGCGATTTCTTGTCTGAGTTGACTTGCGGCTTCATTTAAAGCTTTGAATACTTTGATGCCACGTAGCCCAACCTCAGAATTCGTTACTTTGATGAGGTCGGATTCTGTGCCACTATCTTCAGCATGAAGTACATCTGCCCATTTTGGTGCTGCGCTTATGGTGCTGTTTTTAATTCGGATACTAAAGCGAATCCGGGTTTTATTTAATTTCGAGAAATTGATTGTTTCAACAGTTGCATTCTGCAAGAATGTTTCGTCTGGAGCAATTGTCTGTATCATTTTTTAGTACCTCAAATTTTCGCTTTCAATTAAGCGAAGCTTTTTATTAATCGGGTGAAACTTCGCTTGATAAAATTGGAATCACACTTAAACAACGACCCAATAAATACCTTCTTGCCGAACCATAAGACATTGTTTATTGATTCTGGTTGTTACCACTGCTTGATGAGTTTTGACTTGTTGAATATTTCTGATAGTTCGATAAACTATCTTTTGTGAATTTCCCCTCTGAACCTTAACAGGATATTTAACAACAGGTGGTTTGTGGATAGACATACTACAACAACCCCATCTGCACAACAGTTTGCTCTTTTGGCGGTTCGTAAGTTATTCCTTTTATCTCCTGACATCTAATCCCCAATTTTGTGGAATTAAAGGAAATCTCAGATGTCTTCCTTTGGTTTGGCAGGGGCGAAAATACATACTTGATATTTTTTCCACTACCATCACTTCGTACATATCTATAACGTGTACCCTCAATCATGTTTACTTTCGATTGGGTTAGGGTTTTTGGGTCATAAACAGGATTTAGTTCCATGACTTTTGCTCTAATTCCAAGTAAAAACCTGCGCCTGTATTTGCAACTTTAGCCAAGTTGCTATCCACTAATTTCTGAATTACGTCCCTACTAAAATTCAGTTGCGATAACTTAGCTCTTCCACCGCATCTCTGGAGATAGCGTAAGCAGGGATAATAAGAAGAAGCTGATTGAACACGTTTTTTTGACATACTTTTCTAGCTGAATACTTTGAGACACTGCGCTTTGCGCTTCAAATTCCCTTTACCATCATCACCATTGGTTGTAATAGTCGGCTGTTGAGAGCATTGGGAGCGATTACAAGTGAACTCCCAATGGTTAATTTGCGTTTTCTGCCGATGTTCTACTAGTACAATCTTGCCTTTGTAATTTGGGTCTTTTGCACTGATTAAATATGCATCACCCAAAGCATAAAACCCAGTGGCTACATAATGCCGTTTATCTAGCCCCATCAGTGCATTCCAAGCCTCTTGAAGCTGCTGTAGTTTACTCATTTGTTGTGTCCCAATTTTTTCCAATCATCCAATCCAAGCGCAGCATCAAAAACAATTCGCAATGGGCTACGCCCCGCTACGCTAACGCAATTCGCAGTTCGCAATTGAGTACAAGTAATTTTTTATTTTCTTTGCTAGACGCAACAGTTGTTATCTGTGCCATAATTTACCATTGAGTCGATTTTTCTCTACAGTTACACTTGATTTTGAGTAACTGTAGAGTTTTTCATACATCATCTGATCCTTTATTAAGCAGCAGCTTTTTCTTTAACTGGTTTAGATAACCTAGATGCACCGCTATTTGTGCGTTTGCGTTTAGACTTTGAAATCGCTGGATTGACTTTACCAAATGGAGTTTGAATCTTCAGATCGGCATTTAACTCTTCTTGCAGTAATACTAACTGAGTTAAATACCAATCAACTTCTTCCATGATTTCTGCTTCAACTTCTTTTGGTGAAAGCAGCGTAATCTGATGCGATTCGAGGTATTTCACGTCCTCAGAAAACCGAGAATTCATCACTAAATATCGATAGCCACTGCCACAGCTTTCAGCTAAGGCGCTATCAAGTGGTAGCACTTCAAAACCAATGATCTTACCTTGCTGCGTCCGTTGTCCTACGTTAAACTTTGGTTTTCCGTAGCCGATTGGTAGACTGATTGTTGGTTGCATTTTTGTTTCCTCTAATGAATAAAACGAGCAGAATTACTACAGATAAAAATGCTCGAAGATTTGATTTAACTTTGACTTCTCTTCATCTGGCAGTGCTTTAAAATTAAACTCTTTGGAGTCCCAAACTTCATCAACACTCGTGGACTCGTCAACAATGCTTGCAATCAAACAAGCCTCATCGTCGTAATCCCAACCGTTAGCCAAAAGCCACGGCAGAATTCCATTAGATTTGAGCAGCTTGGACAAGTCGAAATAGCCAGAAAACTGTTGTAAGTTCTCGACAGTTGGTTGAACAATCGTTGTGGTCATTCTTTTTATTGGTAGTAGTAAATTTACAGCACAGCAAGCTGTAGATAAGGCTGAAACAATTGATAGTAGAATTCGTTACAAGCCCTGCTTACAGCTAACTGATACATTCATACTTAAGACATACCTTTAAGCAAGCTTGTCAACTAATCTGCAATAATTGGTTTTTACCAAACTTTTGACTCAAAAGGCGGATTATTTCCGCCCTTTCTTGATTAGGATTTTCTGGTTAAAATACGATTTCATTCGCAGCCTTGGTTACAGCTATTGCTTGCTTACTGGTTTCTCGCCAGTCTGTTTGTTCATTATAGTTAGCCATAACTAACTCGCTTCCTATCCACACTCGACAGAACAACACGCTCTCGTCTGTCCCCGGCTGCGGTTGAATTGTAACTGGAGAATAAAGCTGTTGTGGTGTCAGTAGAGCGATCGCCGCTAACAACCCTTTTGCAAAGTGAGTATCATGACCAGACTCAAGGATGTATGTTCTGTCAGCGAGTATAGTAGCCAACAGTTTGTAAACTTCTTTCCCTCTGCGTTCACACTTCTCGAATTTGATTTCTCGCAGATATCCTGTTAAGGCAGTTTGGGCGATCGCACTTGGTTCACCATTACTGAGGGTGTACCACAGTGAACCGTTGTGGCGATTGCAGTAGATTTTGCAACTGCCAGCCTCAGAGTGCAATCCCAATTTCGGCTTATTGATTGCTGCAACTAACTGCTTGAGTAGTTCTTCTTGGCGCATTAAAGCAGCAAGTAATTCTGCATTATTTTCTTGAGAGGTCATTTGCTTATCCAATACATTTCACTGTCTCATTGGCGAAGCCGTTAATTTCAGATGTATCAAGTGCAGAGCAAATAAAACAGCGCTCTTGTTTGAACAAAAGCGCTTTTTCTTACTAATTATTTACAGTTACAGATTATTGATGTGAATTAAATCTTGCTAGCAAATCTTCACGAGATAATTCAAGAGATAGGGGAGTAAATTCTTCTGGTGTTAACTGCAACAAATTATCGACCACTCTTGAGAGTTCTTCATCCACAGAACCAAACCGGAATCTTAACAGGTTTTCTACGACTTGGCGTTGTCCTTCTAATCTTGCCTGTTGTTTAGTGGTATCTTCCCACTGCTGATAAGCTTGCGACAAATTCATAATCAGTTCCTGCTCATCCTCGGTTAAATTTTCTTGTTGAACTACAATGATCCGCAAATCAGTAATTAATTTCAGGGTATTTTGTCTTAATTGATTGCTTTCTGGTAGCCCTAACAATTCATTAACAGCAGTACGTTGTGTTTCGCCTCTACCCAAAATCCTTAGCCACAATGTTTCTTCTGTTATCGGTAGCTTATCAACTGCTACTATGGCAAGCCTAAAAATTTCAGGCAGAAAGTATATTCCAGTAGGCCAGTTCTCTAACTCTAATCTTGCGCCAAAATTGTTGAGTAGCTCATCTGAAGCTGATGGTACTACAATCCACGAACGCGGTAAATCATTTTCATCTAAAGTTTTACCTTCTGCTTGTGCCTGAGAATTTAAAGTGGAAAATACACTCAAAAGTTTGCGAAGACAGTTTCGGACATCTGTTTCATCAATTGGCTCACAATAAACTTCTATTGAACAATCACCCTGAGCAACTTTAGTGAGTAATCTAAGCGAGTGTTCTTCTGTTTGAGTTACTTCCTGCGGTAAAAACAGAACGATTCCTCGGCGTTCCTCATCAGTTAGTAAACCACTAACTGCTACAGTACCCAATGGTGAAAGTAGCTGTTCAAGGTAATGTTCAACAAATTGACTGTAGAATCTTTGGGTCATGTTTTAGCAAACTGCTAATCTGCGTCATCTCAATAAAATAATTTGCACCCATCCTGAACTATGTTTAAGAACTACTACCACCACGTAGTAACCTCAAAACTTCTTCTAACCCCGCGTTTAAATTCCGAATCTCAGATTTCATTTCTCGAATATCTGCTTTGACTTCACGCATATCAGATGCTAGTCCAGTAGCCAAGCTCAAGGTTCGAGCAACTGCTACTTGTGATGTGCCAATCGTTCCCGCTTGTATTTTTAGATTAGCCACGTCCTCTGTCAGTTCATTCAGGCGCAGGTAAATATCATCGAATCTGCTGTCGTCAGTCATCTGCTTACCTTTTTGAATTGGTTGGTCAATCACTTACTGTTTTTTTGTGTCTACTGAATATTTTAAGCTGTCAAAGATTGCCTTTTGGCATTGCTCCTAATTTTGTAACCCATGCTGATTGCTGGAAATCTCAGTGTAAGGTAATGTGTACTAATTCAGTAGTTGAAGTTGTGTTTATGACATTTGAAGAACTTAAAACAGGCGACTACTTCCGTATTCTAGGCATGACTATTGGTTACGTCTACAGAAAACCAGCGATGACTATTGCAGCTTGAACAATACTTTGCAGCCGATTCGCCGCCACACATCAGTTAAAAAGCTAACTGGGGATGAACTTATTGAACATTTGGCACAACAGACGACTGCTGCTGAACATAAGCCCAAACCCGTAGTTAGGTTAAAATCCCGACCTGTTCCCTCAAGAGAAAAAGCAGGCAGCACAAAATATGGCATTATCAACTAATTGGTAATCTCGTGTTACGGGCAAGTGTTTGTTCTTTCAATCCTTGCCTTTTTCACACAAAAACGAAATTAGTAGCCCCACATCTATCGACTAAAGCCTCACACAAATCAGTCGCCTTCACCCCAACAACCCCCGGCTGAATTTCACTAGTCAATCCATTGACGAGCGATTGAAAGTTGGGGTGGCTGTCGTTAATTTCTAGCTCTATCAAGTTTGGGGTTTGTGATGTGATTGTTGCCCAAGGGGGAAGATTTGGAGAAGCACTCGTCAAGTAAAGTTTCACTTTGCACCCTCTGATCAGTAGTAGTTTCTATAAACGGCTCGATACAGTCCATCGCTTCACCCAGATAATGCAGTACATCGCCCAAATGCGTTTTCATCTCTGGAGAGACATCATCACGATTTGCTAGTGCCAGCCATTGACTATCTTGAGCAATCGCTTGAAGTTGGATGTAGCAGAAGAGTGAATGTCTTGAGTATTTCACTCAGTTCCATTGTTCATGTTCCTTTGACAATTTCAGGAAAATCCGCAGGCTGTATTTGAAACTTGAACTAATTTGGGATCTAGCAAAGACTGAATAACTGTTATGTTCCATTGGTTGAATTTGGCACAAGTCGGAGTGACCAGTATCTGAGGCGATCGCCATAACAATTCGCAATTTCCAATTCGCTGCTTTTCGCAATTGAATTGAGGGTTTATCATGTAACAACCTTGTCTTTTTTGAGTTAGAAATGCTGTCTGAATAAGCTTTCTAGGTATTAAATTGTAAAAAGTTGTTTTTTGACAGACTCTAACTGCGAATTGCGAATTGCGAATTGCGAATTGCGAATTGGTATTACGCCGCTACAACTGGTCGCACTCCCAGATAAGCAATTGCCCTATCCGCAGTATCAGCCACTTGATTTCTTCCATACAGTCGTGGTCTTGAATACCAGCCTTCTGCATTGCACCCCACGAAGCCGACCAAACGGCCATCCTGAAAGATTTTGGTACTGAATGACAACCAATCAATCTCACCATGCGACAACCCATACTTACGACAGGCTTGTTCAAGTTCGTCAGATAATCGGTCGTTTCGCTGACGTGGGGTTTCTGGTTCAGCGATGGTTGGTTTAACTTGGGCTACTCGTGCGGCGAACCAATTTTTGTCGAAAGGCAATCTTCCGCCGCTCTTGATCTGCACCCATACAGTGATACCGCCTTCGATCCAGATAGTTTTGATTTGGTCGGGGGTGCTGTTGATGATGGTTGCGATGATTTGGCGATCGCGGTGGGTTAGTGGATCTTTGGCTGGGGCTACTGTCTCGGACTGGGTTACAAGAAGGTGATTTAGTTCTTCTTGTGCTACGGATTGCTCATCTACAGGGAGGGCTTGCTGTGTTAGTGTACTTTGCGTCATAATTAAAATCCTTTGTTGAAAGGGGAAAGGCGATCGCAGCAGTTGTCCAGACATGAGCGATCGCCTTTTGATTTGTGTACAAATTGACGTTGTGGTTTAGCACAACGCTTTCACAGAAATTTGGCGCAGCCTTACTAAAAAAATGCCCCGTGTCAATGACCG
This sequence comes from Nostoc sp. CCY 9925, assembly GCF_963920935.1. Classification (NCBI taxonomy): domain Bacteria; kingdom Bacillati; phylum Cyanobacteriota; class Cyanophyceae; order Nostocales; family Nostocaceae; genus Nostoc; species Nostoc sp. CCY 9925. Next base: position 26,640 of record NZ_CAWUDO010000021.1, read on the forward strand.
GAGCTTGCAACAGCAGCATCTCTTTTGATCCGGCGACAGTCGGATGAGAGCAGTTTCAAAGCGACTGTCGTACTACTGTGGCAATTTTTGATGATCGAATCCGTTTTCCCGATGTGTACCCTTCCCCTTCTCTGGTTGTGCCAGTGCCTCAGCTATCTCTCAATCGGTACTTCTGGATTCTCTTTTCATGGTTCTGTAATTCTGCTGCAAACCCTTGATTGCGTTCTGGTGCAGGCGGCTTGCTTTCCTTTGCCCATGTCATTAATTTACTAGTATGACTTATAAATGTCAAGTGCCACTTATAAATTATTGAGATATTATTTTAGGTGAGCCAAAAATTTCTTGAACATCATGCCCAAGGATTTGACAAATATACCTAAGCAATTGAAAAGATACATTTTGTGGAGCTTTCGGCATATTAGGGTTTTCTAAAAGCTGGATATATTGCTGAGAAACTTTATAATCAAATCTTGTTTGAATTTCCTCGGCAAGTGACCGCCTAGATACCTTGCCACGCATCTGCTTCAGCTTTTCTCCAAAAGCTGGCTTCCAGGCGACAGTGGTAATTAAATCTAGCTCTAACATAATATATTCTTTACTAGTGTCACTTGACGCATTCATAATATAATTGATAAAGTCATGCTAGTAAAGAGTAAATCACTCCCATTCAAAGCTTTCCAAATATTTGGTAAAGCTACACTTTTTATGACCTTGCCCCACATTAAAAGCGACCGCCCAAGACAAAGTTGTACGTTAGCGAAGCTTAACGAAGTTATCGCTGAGAATGGCAGGTAATGAGTAATTATTACTAGCCTACAGTTTTTGATTACAAAACTTAAAAATTGAAGCGGCATAGTTGCAATGCGGCGATAGTTCCATGCGTCAAAAACCAGGAGAAAGTATGGACGCGATTATCAACACTAAAAGCTACCCCAGCCCCTTTGACCAAATTAAACATATTGATAGCGATGGTTCTGAATATTGGCTAGCCCGTGAATTAATGCCTGTGTTGGGATATCAGCAGTGGCGACGGCTAGAAGATGCAATAGATAGAGCTATCACTGCTTGTAAAAATATTGGTCAACAGAGCAAGAGTCACTTTTTGCCATTGCTGGCAAAAAGTACCGGAGGCAGACCCAGAGACGATTTCAGGCTCAGTCGTTATGGTTGCTATCTAACAGCAATGAACGGTGATTCTCGTAAGCCAGAAATCGCCGCAGCACAAAATTACTTTGCAATAAAAACCCGTGAGGCAGAGTTAGCCCCACAAAATTCAGAACTACTCGCCCAACTCTTGGAGAAACTCGAACAGCAAAATAAGGTAATCGAAGAACAAGGCAAGGCGGTCGCTGACCTTCAAGCTCAAGTCCAAAACTTACTACCCCCATCAGCCGACTTCATGCCTCCCGGCTGGGATGCCGAAGTTTGGCGATCGCTTCCAAAGCAGGACAAACGCCACTTCAGGTTTTTGTACCGCCGTCGCAACTTCAAACCATCCCAAGAGAATCAACCATTAGCCCTAAGCGCGGCCACCGTTGAGCAGATGAAGGAACGGCAACGGGCTGAGGTTGAACAGTTGATAGGTGAAGTGTCGTCCGAAGACAAACAGCAATTTCAGGCGGCGAAACTCCAAAAGCTCAGAGAATTTTGGTCGCAAGCGTCCGAAGAAGAACAAGAAAATATGCCGTTTTAGATGTGGAGTAAAAATATGAGCAGTAAGTTAATCACTCCAGAATCGCCTCTGTTGGTTCCGCCATTACTGGCTACAGAGATTGGTTTGCCAGAGGCTATGATTCTCCAGCAAATCCATTACTTGAGCCAAATATCCAAGCACATCAAGTCTGATGGCAGACGTTGGTTTTGGAAGACACTCCAGGATTGGGGGCAAACACTGCCGTTTCTCAAAATCTCTACAATCAGACGTGCGATCGCCAACTTAAGAAACTTCGAGCTAATCGATGTGTGCCGCCACAGCCAAAAGACTTGGTATCAAGCTAACTGGTTAACCTGGAAAAGGTCGAAGCCCTATGGAATCAAATTTGTCAAAATCAGCAGATCGATGTGAGTCCTCTAAACATATCGAATTGCTCACCAACGGCAGATGATATCAAAGAGTTCACCCCTAAAGAGTTCTCTTCACAACATCATGCTGCTGAGGAAGAAAAAAATGAAGATGTGGAGCAAACCAAGATTTCGGATTACGAACCCGAATCAGTTTGTTTAACCCCCCAACCAGAGCAATCTCAGACTCTTCGCTTCGTTGATGAACAAGAACTCGATGACTCAACTAACGAGGAAGACCATCATGAGGACGAACTTTCCGGGGCGGAGGTTAAAGCTGATTTAAATGTGTCTAAGCAGGAAATTGCAGAGGTTTGTAACGAGTTGAGACGGTTACGAATTAATCCTCAGCCTTGCTTGGGGGTGGTCAAGAAACATTGGGATAATGTACAGGGTGCGATCGCTAGGGTCAAGGATGCGATCGCAGAGGGTTGGTGCAACAACCCGACTGGTCTATTTATCAACTCCTGTAAGAGTGGGGCTAAAGGCAAGAACACCGTTACCGCAGATGTTAGTGCTTGGTTCGAGTGGGCGAGGAAGCAGAGAATCGTGTTGGGGATGTCGGGTGGGGTTGTTTATACACCGGATGGGGAAGCTGTTAAATTGCTCTCGATGATGCGGCGGTTTCCGATTGAGGAGTAAGAATAAAAGTATAGTTCTGCCCGTTCTGAATCTTGAAAAGCCAAGTGCAGTGAGCAATCTTTAGACAAAAGTGCTTTTAGAATTGCTCAAAAAGCTCAAATTTGCCCATGGCCTTTAGAAATACTTGGCTGTTGGGAATTCTAAATAAAAGCACTATAAATAAAAAAGAATATGGTTGCATCTACAGAAAACAGGATTTCAGAATGGAAATTTATTGAAACAGAACCTTTAGGGATAAGTGGAGAAGCTGGAGAACAATTCGTTTGGCAAAAGGTTCGTGAGAGTTTTCACGATGGAGAGGGCGTTGCTTTTTGGAGCTATCGCACTTTCTCTCATCAACAGCAAATCAGGCGAGAAGCAGACATTCTAATTGTAAGCAAGGATTTAGGACTTATTATTATTGAAGTTAAATCCTTCACAATTGCCAAAATTGATGAGATTGAGGGTACTAGATGGAAGATGGTTCCTGGTTTCTTCAAAGATTATATTTATCCTTACCACCAAGCAGAAAAGCAGCTTTACGCCTTATTAAACAACTGCGACAAAGAATCAATACTTAAAAATAAGGTACAAGGGAGAGTTATAGTTGCTCTACCCATGATTACCAAGGTCGAATGGAATAACAAAGGCTTTGACGAATCACACCACACTTGTCCACCAATTCTTTTTAAGGAAGATTTCGAGAAACACAATTTAGTTAAAAAAATTCAAAATAAAGCCACCATTATTCAAGCAGGTTCTCCAAGTTTAAACGACCAACAGTGGAAACAATTGCTGAAAGTGATTGGGACTCCTAAAAATCCACCAGAGGATGAAGATGACAAAGATTCAGACATTAACTTAAAATCTCCTCGCGCTGAAGTTATTACTAAACTACAGGATTGGATTAGTGATATTGATTGGCAGCAATTGGAAATAGGGATGCAATTTCCTCCAGGCCCGCAGAGAATTCGTGGGATGGCTGGTTCTGGTAAAACTATCTTACTTTGCCAAAAAGCAGCCCGGATGCACTGGCGAAATCCAGAGATGGATATTGCGCTAGTATTCTTTACCCGTAGCCTTTACAGCTTAATACTTGAGTTAATAAATCAATGGTTGCGTTACTTTAGCGGTGGAGAATTCTATTACAATTCCCAAAATTCCAAACTGCGAGTTTTACACGCTTGGGGATCGGTAAATCAACCAGGGCTTTACAGCACTATTTGTAAGAAATCTGGTGTTCAGCCTTTAAATGCTAACCATTTTCCAAAGCAACTACCTAACGAAGCACTAGCTTTAGCTTGTAAAAATTTACTTCAAAGTAAAAGCATTACTCCGATATTTGATGCCATCTTAATTGATGAAGGGCAAGACTTAATTGTTGATAAGAATCTTAAATTTGAAGACAAACAGCCATTCTATTGGATGACTTACCAAGCCTTACGACCTGTTGACTCTAACTTGCCCGAACAAAAACGGTTAATCTGGGCTTATGATGAAGCGCAAAGCCTTAATAGTTTAGTAATCCCAACTTCTAAAGAAGTGTTGGGAACGGAATTAAGTCAGTTAATTGGTGGTAAAGGCGGTGCATTCTATGAAGGTCGTATCAGAAAGGCACATATTATTCGCCGTTCTTATCGCTGTCCTGGTACTATTCTTATGGCCGCTCATGCTATTGGAATGGGCTTGCTACGTCCGAATGGATTATTAGCTGGATTTACGAATCAAAAAGATTGGTTAAGAATCGGGTACGAGGTTACAGGAGATTTTAGAAGACTAGGCTCAATAATTACGCTACATAGACCAGTTGAAAATTCGCCGAATCCAGTACATACGCTTTGGGATGGAAAAGTATTAGAGTTTAATACCTACAATTCTCGTCACGCTGAACTAGAACAGTTAGTAGCAAGAATTAAAAGCAATATATTTGATGAAAATTTGAATCCAAGCCAAAATATTTTAGTGATTGTTCTGGGAGATACTCAACTGCAAGATGAAACTGCAACTTATTTAAAAAATTGCGGAATTGATTTTTATCTTCCTACAGCACCCAAGAATAATACCTTTTTAAAGAATAATGCTAGTTTCCCTAATAAATTTTGGAATGAAGGCGGTATTACCGTATCCCGCATTCATCGAGCTAAAGGGCATGAGGCAAACATAGTCTATATCTTGGGATTAGATAATGTAGCAAGGAATGAAAGCAGTATTGCACTTCGTAACCAGTTATTTGTAGCTTTAACTAGAACAAGAGGCTGGGCTTATTTGAGTGGAATTGGTAACTATCCAATGTATGAAGAAATCCGTCGAGTAATTGAAAGTAAAAATACAATTAACTTTACTTTTCAAAAACCAAAATTAGATGTAAGTGAATAAGCTTAGAAAATTGATTTCAGCCAGTATTTTCCCTTACATTGTTTTAATATTCTTTATAGTATATTTAATATTTTATATAGGTTAATATCTTTACATTTTAAGAAGTAGTTGTTATAAAATATTAATAAATTATAAAAAGATTAGTCTTATGTCTACTCCAAGTTCAAAAAATATAGCATCTGCGGCTCAAGTGGGAAGTATAGTTTCAAAAAGTTTACAAAAAATGGCTCCAATTGTTTCAGAAGCTTTTATTGAAGCAATGGAAATGGAACAAAAACAAAGTAATACATCTAGGAACAAATAATTAATATAATCAGGCTTAAGCTTATATTTATGTCAAGAAAACCGCTTTTAGGAAAAGCTCTACATCTATTTTCTGAAATTCAGAATCATCTCCATAATGGAACCATCTACCATGAATTAAGCCAGATTTCTAGGCATACAAGAGATAAAGAGATTTTAGATATTTGTCAACGAGCCGCAGACTGTTTAGAAATAGAAATAGATAGCAGTTTTAAAGAGAATAATGTAGATCAGCATTTTCATTCTTTAAAAACTCTTGTTAAGCATCTCCAAAAAGCAAATCAGATTTTCAATAGCATTTTAGAAATAATATCTGAATGTAATCCAAAATGGACAGAAGCTTTATTTAAAGCTACTGAGTCCCAAATTGTATCATTATCTAATTATTATGCACTTCTCGATAAAATACCAGATGTTACTGATATCAATGGTGAACCTGTAAAACCTGGGGATCTCGTATATGTTGAATGTCAGGATGAAGAAGGAAAAAATTATCAACATTACGGAATAGTCACTCCTAGTCAAAAAGGTTTTAGAGTTGCTCATTTCTTTACAGGAGCAACAGTAAAAGCTCAAAATAGCTTAGTGGAAAAAGGTTTTGGTTATGTTCATGAAGTATATTATTCTCCAGAATGGATAGTCAAAGAACATTTACCTGATTCTATTCCTTTCAGCCAAGTTGAGGGACGTATAAAAGAGTCGAGAAAGGAAGAAAGAAGACTTTGGAATAAACTTAGATATAACTGTGAACATTGGGCAAGACAAATGTTTAGTGGAGAAGCAAGATGTACCCAATTGGAAGAAAGGAGGAACAAAAAAGAAGCAACACTCAACTGCTGAAATTCTGAAGTTTAACAAGCTTTAGTATGGGAATTAATTTAGGCATTAGGGTTTTATTGTTAAGGAGCTGATAATAGCAACAGTAAGAGCGATCGCTCATATCCACCGCCCACCAACAGCCCTCACGCGACCCCAACAGTTTCATTGAAAGACCGCACAATAGAAACAATCCCGTCAGCATCATCAGCCCCAAAAACTCCGTCTAATCCCTCGTAGTGCAGATCGGTGAATGGCGGTTCATAGAGTAAACCTGCATCCATTACACCGTTTTGGGTGAGGTAATCAATGATGGTTTCCACAAAACGAATTTGAGTAGCATTGAAACTACTGCCCTCCAAATATCTACCAAATGCCTGCTTCGCAGCATTTCTGTCTAAACCAACCAACTGACGAATGAATAGCTTCAGGCTGAGATTTTTCCCGTAGACCTCTTCAAATCGCTCCTGGCTTTCGATTGCTTCAGCATTGAACAGCAGTTCTTCTAAAGACAGTAGATCGGACTCTGTTAACGGGACATTACGTTTGAGTTTGGCGATCGCAATATGATTTTCATGCTCCCGAATATAGGCCTCTACCTTCTTGCGGTACTGGTAAGGGCTGAAACCAGTTTGTTTTGTAGGTACATCAGTCTCGACAATTTCCCCTAGCTCATCCTCAAAATTGGTATAGACAATCTGCTGTTCTTGAGGATCGACAAATTTTACTAAATCCCGCAGTTGACGACGCATTTGTTCAATCAACTCTGGTGTTATATCCTGCCACCAAGATTCGGTTTGGATATCTGCAATCAACTCCAGTTTTGCTTTCACCATTGGGATAGTCTGCTTTTCTTCCAAGCGGTGCAGCAAATCTCGCACTTGGTCACGGAATTTGATAAAGTCCTTGGACTGTTTAAGAATAGTAATTTGCAGTCTCAAGCAAAGTAAATCAAAACGTTTAGCTAGATGATTTTCTTGCGGTAAACCGTTGGGGAGTTGGGCTAAAGATTGAGCAATAGCATCAACATCTGTTTCACTCAGGTCATTCCAACGCGATCGCTCGGAAAATTCCTCAACTTGTTGCAAGTGGCGACGAACTAGAAAATTATCCCGTGCCATCGTCGATACGTGCTGGTGCAACTCATCCAACACCTTGTCTCGTAAAGTAGCTTGGCCAGAGGTGTTTGTGTCTTGACGTAAAAGCTGACTCAACTCTAAGCGGGTTCTAACTAACTGGTTAGTGAGCGTTTCTGAAGGTTTAGCGTCTGCCTGGGCAATTTGTTGCTCGAAAAATTCAAAATTACCGCACAAGTCAAACACCAAAAATTCTGTTTTGTGGTTGCCTATGCCAAACAGGTCAGGGCAAAGGCGAGTGCCACGGCCAATCATTTGGTTAAACTTAACTTCAGAGTAAACGGGCTTGAAGAAAACCAGATTCACCACTTGGGGAACATCTACCCCGGTGTCTAGCATATCCACAGACACGGCAATTGTTGGTTCGTTGTTAGCTTCTGAAAAGTCATCCACAAGGTTTTCAGCGTAAGATATATCACTGTGAATTACCTGGGCAACTTTCCCTTTGTAATGGGGGTAGCTAATATCAAAGCGTTGAACGATAAACTCGGCGTGTTTTTTATTCCGGGCGAAGATGATTGTTTTACCGAGGCGATCGCCACCGTCTACTTTTAGCCCTCGCTGCATCAGCAATTCTAATGCTTGATCCACTGTGCTGATATTGAACAGCCAGTCATTTAGAGCAGCAGCGTTGATTTGGTCAGGGATAGCTCCAGTTTCTTCATTTCCAAATCTTGCTTCGTATTCTTCCTGTTCTTCAGGTGAGAGGTCAGCGTACCTAATACCTGTGCGAAGGAAGCGAAAGGGTACTTGCACTCCCCTAGCTGGAACAAGGTAGCCGTCTTTAATTGCATCATCCAGTTCGTAGGCAAAAGAAGGCACTCCCGGTTCCAGGTCAAAAATGCGGTAGGTGTCTCGGTGGACTTCATTACGGGGTGTAGCAGTCAATCCCACCAGCAGCCCATCAAAATATTCAAACAGAATACGGTATTTTTGGTAAATCGAGCGGTGGGCTTCGTCAACGATAATTAAATCAAAATGACCAGGGCCAAAAATTCTTTTCCAAGCATCAGTTTCATTGATACGGTTTAGTATTGTTGGGTAGGTAGACAGCACGACATTATCAGTTTCGGTCGCTTCATTTTTTGTTAAGTCTACGGCTGTGGCTGTAGGTAAATGCTTTTTAAAAGCTCGCAGTGCTTGGGTAATCAGTGCATTACGGTCGGCTAGGAATAAAACACGCTTGACCCAATTGGCTCTCATCAGCAGGTCAACCAGTGCGATCGCTGTCCGAGTTTTCCCTGTTCCAGTTGCCATTACCAGCAATGCCTTACGTTCTTTTCTGCTGTCAAAGGCTTCTGTAATGCCGCGAATCGCTAAATTTTGGTAACTGCGCTCTACAATACTGGGATTTATGTTGACTAAGTGTAAGCGTTTGCGATGGGTGCGGCGGAAGATTAAGCGTTCTAACTCGTCTTTTTTGAGAAAACCTTGGATTTGTCGGGGTGGGTAGTTGAGATCGTCCCAAATCCAGTAATCGTAACCGTTTGTATAGAAAATTAAAGGACGTTGACCAAAGCGTTGTTCTAAGCAATCAGCGTAAAGTTTAGCTTGGTGTTTACCTGCTTCTGGACTTTTGCGGGTGCGTTTGGCTTCTATTACAGCTAAGGGTTTGCCATCGTCACCCCAAAGCACATAGTCCACCCGTCCAATTCCTGTGTCGTTGGGCATTCCCTGTACTTCGTACTCCCTCCACCAGGCTTGCTCAATGTTCCATCCTGCTTCTTTTAGTAGTACATCTATTAAATAGTGACGAGTTGCAGCTTCGTTGTAATTGTGGGTATCTGGTACATCTGCGTTCTGTTGTTTAAGGGCAGAAACTTCTGCTTTTAGTGCAGTTAGTTCTTGTTCAGTTTGTTGTTGACGGGCTTCAGCAATCTGGCGCATTTGGTCAGCTTGCGAAAGTTGCGCCTCTAGAGTTTGCAACTGTTGTAGAGAAAGGTCTGGGGTACTAGTAGCCGGATGGGGTATGAGGTTGCGGTCGAAGTTGACTGATGGGTGATTTCTGGCGTTTAAGGAATAGGAGCGTGAAAGCCAGTACAGGAAATGAAATAATTCTTCAAGGGTGTGGAGAGCGTCTTTGTCCTTGATTGGTGTGGAATCGTGGACAGCAATGTTACCAATTTTCTGAATGGCGCGGATTTTGGGGAATAGCCCTGGTTTTAGGTTGTCTTTAAAAGTTTGTTCGTGAATGAGTGCACCTAAACTGTTGTCGTAGGGTAGTTTAAGGTACGCATCATTGGCATAAAGCCAGAGAACAGCTTGCTCTAAGGTGAAGCGGGAGTAGAAGCAGCTGGCACGGGGAGCAGTATAAACGAGGGTTTCGGCTTGGGTGGCGTGGTTAAATAGGTCGGGGTAATTTGCACTCAGAAAGTCAAAGTTAGATGGCATAATGATCAACCCTTTAACGGCTGCTGCACGGAAATCATCACTACTGGCATTGCCTGGTAGGTTTCTTCTTTGGCTCTCATGGTGAGGTTCCTAAAACCTTATGATTTACCTAATTTTGCAATACTCTATTTCAATTTATACCTATAATGCGAGACTGTCACATAAATTTATTTAAGTATTTCATGTTTTGATTCTCTAGCTTGGCTCCTTCTGGTTACACTCAATTTTGTGTGTAAATAGTTATCGGACTGTGGGATTAATAAGCTTTAAAATAATAGTTTTTATAGTAAAAATTATTTAAATAACCAAGTTATTTTTTAAATTTAAATCTCTCTTTTATAAGTACTGTTATTAAATTCTTTTCTTCTCTCGGCTTAGAGTTCTCCTTTAAATGCTCTTTGCAGTAAAGAATTGAAGAGGCTGTTACTATACTGGCAATATTTATAATTATATTCCTTAGAATCTGTAATATTCTTTTTTAACTTTACATATTCTTTTTGCAATAAAAGTGGCGGGAGCAATACTTTTGTGGACTTAACATTTGAAGTGCTAATTGTATTTAGCCCAGATGTAGTTTTACCAAATTGAGTTAATTGAGAACGGCCACCTTGAGAATTTAGAAATGCACTAATGTATACTGGTTCTGCTTTTTTTAAATCCAGCCTAACGCGGATTAAATGATTTTGGTGAGTACAATTTGGAATAGAATCGTCCCAGACTGATGAACGTCCTATTTCTTCTCTATTACCATGCCCTTCTACAATCAATAAATCTCCTATATTTAGGATTGCACGTTCTAATTCTTGTTGAGTTACTCGAATTAATTTGACTTCATCTAAAACAAGTTTGTCTCGGTAAACATTGGCAACTCGTAAATAAGGAACTTCTATAGGATTAATGTTTCGCTTGGTGGTAACTTGCAACCCACCTTGAACTCTTGATATATGTCCGAGTGAAACAACATCCCAATTCTTTGAATTTCTCACAGGATCGCCAAACATATCCAAGAAAGCCGACCGCAGTAATTCTTCTGTAAGTGCGATCGCTTCTTTGCGCTTCCGGCGAACAGCATCAGCTTTGTCAAGAATCGCAGCAATGCGGCGTTGTTCTTCTAGGGGAGGAACTAAAACAGGTACAACATGGATTAGGTTACGATTTAAAGTTGGCACACCAGTTCCCCTAGTGTAGGTTTCTAACTTCATCCACTTAAGTAGTCTTGCAATCCACTTTGGATCATTACCGTGAAAATCTTTTACCCAAAGAGCAGTATTTAAGGGCCAGTAATCATCTTCTACAAAATGGACTTCCCCTAATGTACCACTGCGTCCTGTAACCACTCCTGGGCCTTTTACTTTTGCTATATTGTGAGTCCCTAATTGTCCATTTGCAGCAAGTACAGGTATATTTCCAGGATTACGTTGATTAACTGGCAAATCAAATCCACGCTGTAATGTCGCAACTTCCCCTAAAGGTTTAAGTGACCAACCAAAAGGTATTGATGTCATCCCAACAACCCCTCCAAAGCATCCAAATCCGCCCGAATCTCATCTTCTAAATTTCGTAGCTTCTGCAAAATAACCTTGGGAGGCTCATACTTTACTTCCTGATACTCAATTTCTTTGTACCGATTAATTGAAAGGTCATAACCATTAGTTTTAATCTCATCCTTGGGTACAAAAAAGGCTTTTTCTGTACGGTCTGTATCCGTTTCAGTATTTTGCACTTTCCATCTCTGCAATAAATCAGGGATGTCGTTCTCTTCCACAGGCTGACGCTTATCATCTAGAGATAGACCATCAGCCTCCATGTCATAAAACCAAACGTAATCAGTTCCGCCAACCCCAGTTTTAGTAAAAATCAAAACTGCTGTAGACACACCAGCATAAGGCTTAAAAACCCCTGACGGCATAGAAATAACACCATCCAGTTTATGTTCCTCTACCAAAATCTCTCGAATTTTCTTGTGTGCAGTAGAAGAACTAAACAACACCCCATCAGGCACAATCACCGCCGCCCGTCCGCCGATTTTCAGCAGTCGCAGAAACAGGGCAATAAACAGCAGTTCAGTTTTAGTTGTGGAAATAACTTTACTTAAATCTTTAGCGATCGTCGATTTTTCTATCGACCCCTTAAACGGCGGATTTGCCAGAATCAGTGTAAACGCTTCGGTAATCCCAGCATGGTCTTCTGAGAGCGAATCTCGTGCTTCAATTTTGGGATCTTCAATACCGTGCAGCATCAAGTTCATGCTGCCAATTCGTAACATTGTCCCGTCAAAGTCAAAACCGTGAAACATTTCTTTATTGAAATGGTCGCGGTTTCCTGGCGCATTCAAAATTAGGTTGCCATCGCTATCCTTCAAATCACGAAGGTATCCAGCAGATGCTACCAGGAAGCCACCAGTACCACAAGCTGGATCGCAGATAATTTCTCTTGGCCCTGGAGCCATCAACTCAACCATCATTTTAATGATGTGCCGAGGTGTGCGAAACTGCCCATTAGTACCTGCCTGGGCAATTTTCGACAGCATATACTCATACAAATCACCCATGAGATCCACATAGGACTCATCCTTAGATACTTCAGCCTGCTTACGTAGAACTTCTAACAGTTCATCAATCTGCCCTACCACATTTGCTAACAGTGCAGGGTTAGCAATTAGGAAAACAGCATCTTTCATGTGGCGGACATAAGCACTGTCTTCCTTGGTTTGTCTCAAAGTCTTAATGAATGGAAATGCTTCATCCCGCACAATCCGCAGCATTTCCTCAGAATCAGTCAGGTTTTTGAAGTAAGACCAACGACAACGCTGCTTTTCGGGAGAGAAAATCGGGTTAGTAATGGGTTTATTCAGCCTGTTTGCTTTTTTCTCTTGGGCTAACTCCAGGTCATCTAAGCGTTTGATGAACAGCAGGTAAGAGATTTGCTCAATTACTGAAAGGGGATTGCTGATACCGTTATTCCAGAAAGTTGTCCAAAGGCGGTCAACCTTTGATCTCATCTCACCTGTGATCATCCGTTTAACTCCAAGGGCAAGCACCTGTGTCACCACAGCCGTGCAGTAGCAAAAACTAAATGTGTTAATATATCCTACACTAGAGATGCTTTAATGCAATGGTTTCAGCAGGGTTAGCTTGTACTATGGTTTAATGTTGCGAATTTTAATAGTAAAATTTACGGAAATTTGCATCTTTCAGTCGAGTTGCGCTCACTTCTTTACTTTTTGTTAGGTTTTTCATGAATGATTTTGACACATACATTTATATCCAAAACAACTAGGAAACTACTAAGTAATAATTTTGGTATTTGATAAATCAGTTATGTTTGCAAATAATCGGCAAGTCTGATAATACTGACGATTTTCACCCCATCCATAGCAAATGATCGGCGCAGTTGCATCTAATCGATGTCCTAGAAACAATGCAAGGTAAGCAGGACTTGTAAGAAAAAGGTGAATTTCTTGACAATTTGTAGATTGCAAGTGCCAAACAAGCTGTCTTTTAAGATTACCAATTATCCAATTTGCTTGATCTACTGAAGTAATCGGTTGTTCTCCTTGAATTTCCAACAGTGGTGCATCTGATAATCCAAATTTTGCTAAATTATGCTGTACATCTATAAGATTATTACAATGAATACTAATACTGACGACAAGGCTTTTACCTTCTCCTTCTATTAAGTTAGAAGTTAAAGGATATGGAGGAGTTTCAGTGTTTGGATGAGAATCAGTTGCCCAGTTTTCTCCACGGTAATCCATTTCAATGACATAACCTCGAACAGCAGAGAAAAAAGAACCGATCGCTAAACAAGCTGATAAACGACGATTACCTAAAAGTAAAATCCGCTTAGTGTTACGGTAGTTTTCAATCCATATTCTTGTGTTTTGAAGATCGATAAGAAGTTTATCCCACTGTTCAGGTGTCGGCATAACACGCATTTCACCACCTGAAAAACATTGCCAATCAAAGCGTAATCCTGGATGTAGTGGGTTATCTTCCGGCGTAGTGGCTGTGTAAATGGAAATTGAACGAAGGGGAGGTTTTTGGTTAATTGGGATCTTTTCTTGGAGTTTAGTTTCTAATTCTTTACGAGAGATAGGTCGGTTTATGCTCTTTCGTATAAACGTACTTAGATTATTGTAAATATCATCGAGGATTCTACCTGATAAATCACCATACTCTTCCAAATAGTCAATCAAAGTCTGCTTAAATATGGCTTCCCCGTGAGATTTCGCAGTATTCCAATCTGTTTCAACTGTCACTTTTTCTAAGAGGAAGAGTGCTTCCTCCTGAGTACCACCTTTCTCCTCAACCAATCGAATATATTCCTGAATAGAATTGTTTCTGACAGCATCATGCTCATCATAAAAATCCTGAGATCCCTGGACTCGTTTCAACCCATTAAGGAGTGGATGCAAATCTTTGGATGCACCTGCTCCAATTAAGGTAAAACGGCGATAGGTTTTTGGACTGCCGATATCTATCTGCTTAAATCGCTTAATTTCATGCCAGAACTCAGTAGGTTGAAGTATGTGATCTTTAACTTCAATTAAGTCTTTGATAAAGCTGAAACCAGGCACGAAAAATTTTGACTCAACGTCACCACTTGCTTCCTTGACCATTGCCGTAAAACCTTCCTGCGCCAACCATATAGGAATACGAACAAGGATGACTTGATCTTGAAAGGAAAACCCACTCTCTGCTATATCTCCACCTCGTGATTGAGGTTCTAAAAGAGAGGGTGTCAAATGAGGAGCTTTAGTGGTACGTTTTTTCACAATTTAGTAATTTTTTAGTGGTTTAACTAGGATTAGCGCGCCCTCCTTTAAGATTACTGTCGGAGGCATGGGATGATGGGCCTAACCACTTTCCAGTGTCAAGCCAGAGTTCATAGTAATAGAGCCATAACGCTGTCCAAGGAAGAATAGTTGTTGCGATAAACATATCTCGTCGCCAAGGACTTTCTTTCGGATAGAAAAGGCAGAGTGTTCCATCACCCCAGCGGTGTGGAGCTTTAGGAGCTAAAGCAGGAGAGATGACTTTGACATTAGGGCAACAATTAAGTTTGTAGTATATTGCTACTCGGTATTTTTGAGAAAGCGGAAAAGGCTGAAGCGTTCCTCGCCAGACTCCGATTCCACGTTCTCGCTTATAGGTAAACCCTGGAAACCTCCGCTGAATATGCAAGGTCTGGATTGCCAAATTCACTGTTGGCTTCAGTTTTAAATAGTCAAACTTGCTCAATCCCATGAAATTTAGTCAGTTGAGTAGGAGTGGATGAGCCTGAAGCCAGATAACTTGGCAAAATTAATCCGCTAGGACTGACGAAAGAGTTGCCAGGATATGCTTCATCAGCAAGCTTGGAAGCTGCTGTTTCTACTTCAGATGGAAAGTATTCCTCGCCAAAAATTTTCTGCCAATATGCGATTGCTTCATCTCGATTATCTGTTTCCAAAGCTTTCGCTGCCCAATTTCGTCCTTCCTTGATTCGCCGCATAAATGTCTCAAAATGATTACGGCTCCAGTTCCAAGAAATATTATGTCCTAATATTGGGTCTGGAATGTTTGGAGTAGCATCATCATTACGCCCAAGCAAGCATTGATATTGAGAATATATAGCATCCAGCAAGTCATGAAAAAGAACGGCCAATGGTTGAGACATATCTAGATTGCCTTTTTGAATGTGAAATACTAATAGCGCACCAAGCCAATAACTCTTGGGTTTTCGGCTTTTCATTTGCTGGTTGCGAAAGTGTTTCAGAAGGATTCCCAGAGGTTTAACTTTATTACTGTGTTCTTTTTGTAATTTATTGAGCAGATTGATATAGCCAATCGGGTGAGAAATAATCCATTTGTTGAATCCGCGATCGGGCACATAAATTACATTCTCAAATCCATCTGGAGCAACACAGGGTACAAAATCTAGATGAAAATCTTGGCTTTTAAAATAGACATGAATTGAACGCCTTGCTCGTTCAATATCAATTTCCGCTTCTGTATAACCTTCATAGCCAAGATAGGCTGGCAATTCATCTAGACATTTCTTTAAATCCCAGATTAATCGCTTTGCTTGTGGTTGATTTCTTTTCGGATCGCCAGGAACACGAACTAATGTGTCTACATCCTTGACATCCCCTGCTCCCATTTTTTGGGGATAAGAACCTGCCAGACGAGTATGAGGATCAATAGTAGGAAATTCGCTCTCCTGCAAGAATTTACGTACTATTGAGGGAATTTCTTGTGCTGCTTTGATTCTATGCTCTGGCGGACGGATATTCTTAAGCAGTTTCGTAAAATATGTAACCAGTGAGAACACAAAATTTTCCTTTTATAATAACCAAAACTTCGTCACAATGAATTTATTGCAGCCTTAACATCTTGATATGAACTTTCTTTATTAGCCTTAGTGTGGTAATGTCCTTTTCGTGCTAAAGCTAAAACTCTTTTATGGTCACTAAAACAAGCTTCAAATCGTTGAGGGTGGTGCATAGCTAAAGATTGCCAGAATGCTTGTTCTTCTTTGATGGTTGAAAATTCGTATCCTGTTACACAATGCCATCCAGTAGCAGCATACATTTCCGACCATTGAACAGGCTCAAAAGATGTACCTCCATTCCATTCAGCACTCAGTTGTTTATGTAACTTATGTTTCAACTTCTGTGATGAATCGTCAAGGTAACAAAGAAAAGAAGCTCCAGGAAAATGTTCACGAGCAATTTGAAGCGGTAAATTATGATTACCAAGTCTTACTGATAAATTATCAGCACTACCAATATAAAGCCAGCGTTCTTTATAGTTAAAAGCATACATTCCAGAGACGGTGGGAATATTTTTTAAATCTAGTGGTTGCCATTTTATTTCGTTCATTTCTCAGAAATTTACTGGTATATCTCTTTTAAAATTACAAGCTTTTTCCGAGAAGAACATCGTATAATTACGAGATTATTTTTTAGTTTTTTAGAAATACAATATTAATACAGTAAAATTACTGAGTAAGCAAAATAAGTATGCTGTTGTGGCCAAAAGATGTTGAGAGCAGTAGTCAGTGTATTTACTGGTGCAATAGCCATCTTAATATCTGTATTCAGTTTGTAGCAAAAATACACCAATCAAACTCCCATTGCCAACTCCAACAAGCCCAGCAATTTTTCCTCCAAATCCGTTAAATAAGGCCGTTTTAGCTTCCCCAACGATTCCAAAACTTCTGCACCGACTCCTCCAGCCCACTCGAATACACCTGTGAAATGCGATTGCAGATCGCCTGCACCTGCTGACATTCATCAGGTAGGGCGATAACAGCCAAAGTGATTCTCACAGTGCTGACTCTGATAATGAGCCAAATTCCCTAGAGAAAGTAGCACAAGCGATTGACGAACTTTACTCCAGTGATGAAACTGCACCTCCTGGCTGGCATTTGAAAGAACAGTTACGTAAAGAACTACGGCAAAAAGTTCGGACTTTGATGTTGAATTTAAAGCTGAAAAATTGGAAAGATATACCTAGTAAGGTTGATGAGTATACGCTCAAACATTACACTAGAAATTAAGTTATTACTTCTCAGATATGGCATTCCTTACCTATACTGAAATATATGATACTTATCGTAAAGAATTTAATTTTCGTGTAGAACAAGAATATTCTTGGTATAAAAAAGCTGACAGTTTAAGAAATGCTATCAATAAAGCTTTTCTTAGTCGAAATGAAAAGGGAGAAATTGAAGATCATCAATCCCGTTATGGTATTCCTAAGTGTCTACCATTAGCTGCTGAGGTTGCCTTAAGTTATTTTGATGCTCGGTGTATTAGTAATTTTGACAACTTTACAAGTATCTATAAATTTGTTCAGGATGTCAGGAAGGAAGTTAAAGGCTTTGGTGAATTAGCCAATTATGATGTGGCTATGCGTATTGCTAACTATCTGGGTTGTGGGGAAATTCAGGTAGTCTATCTTCATGCAGGTGTTAAAGCTGGATGTCACGCTCTAGGTTTGAATATAAAAAATAGACGTATCATCCCTGTAGAAGAATTTCCCGCACCCTTTAACAAGTTAAGCGGCGATCATTTAGAAAATTTACTTTGCATTTACAAAAAGGTGTTAGCTGATTCTTCAGCCGAGGTAGGTAAAACTTGCATTCGCCCAAAAACAAATTCTTCTTGCATCAGGAAGAAAGGCTGCTCTTAAAATGCTAATAATAAAGGGTTTGAGTCTGTCTAATTGCTAGCAGCCTCCGGTTTGTTCCCTTTAATTGCTATGCCTATCCTAGAAATCGGTCAAACCAGCATCCCCTACACGGTGCGCTATAGTAAGCGCACTAAAAACCAGCGCATCGTTGTTACCCCTGAAGCTGTAGAAGTTGTCCCACCACCTGATACTCCCTCAGAAAAAATTACTGCTTTTCTCGATAGCAAACGGCGCTGGCTATTTAATGCTGTAGAAGATTGTCGCCCAAGGCATTCCCCAGAAATTCCGCAGCGTTACGTGAGTGGGGCAAAAGTGATGTATCGGGGACGGCGCTTAATGTTGCGGGTGGAGCCTGCGGATGTAGAACAGGTAATAATTACTTGCAAAAGCCGCTTTTATATCCAAGTACCACAGCACTTGAGTAGAGATCAGCAACAAGATGCGATTGAGCAGGGTTTAATTGCTTGGAAACGCAATCGCGTTTTACACGACATTCAGCATTTCGCCAGAGTTTATGCACGTAAGTTAGCTGTCAAGCCAGTCGATATTAAACTTTCTGAGCAAAAGCGTGTTTGGGGAAGTTGTGGCCAAGACAAGATCATCCGCATTAACTGGCAATTAATTGAGGCTCCTGTAGCGGTTCTGGAATATGTAGTTGCTCATGAATTAGTCCATTTATTACACCGCCATCACGGTGATGCCTTTTGGAAAACGCTAGGTACTGTAATGCCAGATTGGAGAGAGCGTAAGTGTAGTCTTGAATCTTGGGAAGGTGACACTGTAGTTATATGAAGATTAAGCAATATGGCTCAGATGACAACTTGGTAGTAACCTTATAAGGTTATAAGTTAGTCGCTGATTTTGATTAAGGTTCTGTGCTTTCACCGCAACTAAAACGAGAAATTCGTCAACTGTGGGATTATTTTTGGTCGGGTGGGATTTCTAATCCATTAGTCGCGATCGAACAAATTACCTATTTGGTATTTTTGAAGCGGTTGGAGGACTTGAAGCCGAAAGACCTCGTTATTCCAGAGGAGTGTCGCTGGAGCAATTTTAAGCATCTTTCAGAAGATGCTTTACTGAAGCGGGTTCGGGGTGAGGTGTTTGAGTGGCTGCGATCGCTGGATACAGATGATCCACAAGCACAAAGGTCTGAAACTAAAAGTTCCGAAGACAGTGCAGACCAAAAGACGAGCGAGAAGCGTCACGGACGGATGAGCGATGCTGTCTTTTTAATTCCGAATGCAACATTACTGCGGCGGGCGATCGACACCATTGATAAATTGTTCATTGTCTCACACAATCAAGACACAATGGGCAACATCTATGAAAACTTGCTGAGTAAACTTGTTGTAGCTGGAAAAAATGGACAGTTTCAGACTCCCCGTCACATCATTCGCGTAATGTGCGATCTAGTGAATCCGCAATGGAACGATCGCATTTGTGACCCAACGTGTGGCACGGCAGGATTTTTGGTAAATGCGTATCAGCACATTCTTAAGACACATACCGATCCAGCAAATCTGGTATTTGAGGGAGATGGCACACCCATGAATACACTCGAAGGCAGACCCTTCAAGATACTGGGTGAAAATCTCTCTACTGAACAGTATAAATATCTCCAAGAAAACGCGCTCTATGGTTACGATTTTGACAAAACGATATTGCATCTGGGCTGGATGAACCTGATTCAGCACGGTATTAAAAAACCGAATGTTAATTACGCCAATACGCTCGGCAGTGCGTTTAATCAAAAGATTCAGTCTGGTGAAGTGGGTGATTTTAGTGTGATTTTGGCTAACCCACCATTTAAAGGCAGTTTAGATAAAACAGATATCGGTGAAAGCCTTCAGGATTTTAAAACCAGCAAAACCGAACTTCTATTTATAGAATTGATTTTGCAGCTTTTGGCAATTGGTGGCAGAGCGGCAGTGATTGTGCCGGAAGGGGTGCTATTTGGCTCAAGCAAAGCACACAAAGCCTTAAGAGAAAAGCTGGTTGCCGAAAACACTTTGAGAGGGGTGATTTCGTTGCCGGGAGGTGTGTTTAAGCCATATGCAGGTGTAAAAACTTCGATTTTGCTGTTTAACAAAGGTGGTACAACCGATGAGGTTTGGTTTTATGAGGTAGCAAAGGATGGGGAAACGTTGGATGACAGGCGGATTCCCAGACCGCAGGAAAATGACCTATGGGATTTAACACTGAAATATCGGCTGCAATTTGAAGAATCTGCCCCTGCATTTGTAGACGGGGAAACCTGGAAGCAATGGCAGACGATGGAACCCAAAAGACGATCAGTTTCTTATGCTAGACCCATCATCGAAGCTGAGATATTCCGCTCTGAGGAACCAGAAAAGCGCGAAATTGGCGACAGAATCAAAAAGATTAAGGCTCTATTTTATCTCTGGTACAAATCACTTCTACAAATCCAGAAAAAGCAGCTCAATAATTCTGAAAAACTGAAACTTTGGTTTTTCAGTTTCGGCTATCACCTCTTATTTGCCATTATCACCTTTACAGTTGATATTTTTGAAGGTGTGGAAACTGAAGAATTAACTGAGCCTAAAAACTGGTCAGCCTCTAAAAAAGACCTTTATGAAAACGATCATAGCCTCTCTGCTGAACACTACAAACCACTCACCTTAACTACTGAAAAATATGCTCCTCCAGCAGAGATTATCTCTGAATTGCAAGAATTAGAAAATATAATTCAATCTAAATTAGACTCTTTACTTTCGATGATTGAGGCTAATAAATGATTGATTTTAGTCGACTACCACTTAATTGGATAATAGTAACATTAGGTGAACTTTCTTCTTTAATCCAATATGGTTTGAATGCAACCGCAGAGCAAGAAGGTGAAGAATTTTTATATTTGAGAATCTCTAATATCAATGATGATGGCACTGTAAATTTAGCAAATCCAACGTACTTATCTCAAAAAATACAGGATTTAGCTAAATATATTCTTGAGCCTGGAGATATTGTCATAGCTCGTAGTGGTAGTGTTGGTCGCAGCTTTGTTTATCGGAGTTCCGACAAGCCCTGGGTTTTTGCATCCTATTTAATTAGATTTCGCATCAAGCAAGATTTAGCTGATCCCGATTATATTGGCTTTTTTATGCGTTCACTGTCTTATCGCAAATATATTGATAAGATGAGTATATCAGTTGCTCAAGCTAACATAAACAGTAAAGAACTATCTAAACTTCCGATTCCTCTACCACCATTATCGGAACAGAGACGAATTGTTGCTATTCTGCGGGAGGCTGATGAACTTCGTCATTTACGGCGAAAAGCAAAGGAGAAAACTCAAAACATCCTACCTGCAATTTTCTATGAAATGTTTCAAAATCCTAACGAATGGAAGAAAACTATTTCACTTGAAAAGTTGGTTAGCTTTGTAGGTGGAGGAACACCTAATCGCAAGATTCAAAGATATTTCGAGGGAAACATTCCTTGGGCAAAATTTAAGGATATAGGTTCTCGTTACCTAAATGATACTCAGGAACATATTACTGAAGAAGCGATAAAAAACAGTACTACAAATTTAGTACCTGCTGGAACAGTGTTAATTGCCGTTAAAAATAAAATTTTAGTTCCCTTATTACCAATTGGCATTACTACTCGTCCATTTTGTTTTGAGCAAGACATTAAAGGATTAATTTGCTTTACAAATGTCAAACCACAGTTTATTGCTGCTGCACTATCAGTACAGGCACGCCATATCCTCAACCAAACGCGAGGAGTTAATACCGAAGGATTGACTTTAGAAATTTTGAAAAGAATCCAAATCCCTGATGTTGACCTATCAAAGCAAGAAGAATTTACTAAGCGAGTAATTGAATACGATCAAATAGAAGAAAGTTCATTTAATTTTGCTCACAAATCTGAATCTCTTTTTCAATCTCTTATTGCCCAAGCTTTTACAGGTGAACTTACCGCAACGTGGCGAGAGCAACATCAAGAAGAATTGGCAGCAGCAAAGCGCGATCAATTACTTCAGATATCTCAGCCTGTGAATGTCGAGGAACTGGCTGACAAGGGAGCAAGGGAAACCAAGAGATTGCAACTGTACCGCGATCGCGATGAACTGTTACGAAGCTTAAGTAAGAGCCAATATAAAATTTATAAATTGGTAATTCAAGAAACTGCCTATTTTACTCCCGAACACTTAGAAGAAAAATATTCCATTCCCCGCAACATTGGTCAAAAGAATTTACAGTTATTAGCTGCTGTCGGGCTTATTGTCTCTGTCACTTTGCCGACTCCTACATCTAATGGATTAAACTATGAATCGGCTTATCGTAACTTAAACCAGGATGATGATAGTCGATATAGTGATGTTACATTGTTAACGAAGGACGCTGTGTGAGGTTACGCTATTTACATCTCTGGGGTACACCGCCGCTACAGGAACTAATAACTACCTTTAACCAGGAACAAATCCTGGGGCGGAAATGCGCTATTCGCTTTGTTGTTGGTGTAAACGGCACTGGCAAAACCCAACTGCTGCAAACCCTTACAGAAATTTTTCTGAGCCTGGAAAGAAAAAGATTACCACCCTTTCGGGTTACATTTGCCTACGACTTGGAAAAAATTGGCGAAGAAGAACGCCCTGCAACTATATATCTCCGTTATCCACAGGATACCCCTTCATCCACAGCTATCCTCGCTGTATTTGAACCACGCTTAGAGGATCAAGACTGGGAAGCATTAGAAAAGATTCCTATCGAAAATTTTGAAACCGAGGTTTCGGGAATTTCGTTCCTTATTCGTGGCGATCAACTCGGTAGTAACATTCGTCCCTATCTCCCAAAAGTTCTGTTAGCTTACACTTCAGGCGCAACAGAAACTTGGGCAACTTTGTTTGCTAATCAGCAGACCGAACGTGAAAATTTACCTGATGCCGTGTTTGAGGAAATTACCCTTGAGGAAGAACGTCCTCCTAACTGGGATCTGGGTCAAGAAAAACTTTATCGAGGACAGGAAGGATTAGAGGCTCTACTAGAACCAGAACTAACTTGTGATGAAGCGCAAACTAGCAGCATTGGCTATTATGTCTTTCCACAAGCACTTAAACTTGTCTTCTTTGCTGTTGCGCTACACCAAGCGCGAAAAGATTTCCAGGAAATGGCCACCGAACAAGGAGAACAAGCTTACCGCGATCGCATCGAGCAAGCTATCCAAAATCATGAACCGATGACTGGGCTGCGGGGACTGTTCAATAAAATTGACTGGCTTTGGTTGATTAGCGTCAATTTTCAGATTCTCTTTCAACCTACCCACTTTTCTCAGCAGAGCCGCCCACTGGCCCGTCTCTATCCTATAGCGACTGCCGTCATCCGCGAACCTGTTCCGAGCGATTGTCGGAAACTCGTCTTTGACCTGCGTCGCTCCCTGCCAAATCAAACCGATATCGATACTAGCACTTGCGCCGCACTCATCCGGGCAATCTGCGACAAACTCGATACTGCGATTGATGAGATTACCCCCTTTGATATCTTTAAGCAACTGCTCTCCTGGCAAGAACAAGGCTGGCTCCAAGACTTAACGATGACCTTCTGCAAACGGAATGTCGAAGATGTTTTGCTTTACAACTGGCTAAGTGACGGTGAACGGGTATTTTTGGGACGGATGGCATTATTTCAACTGCTGCGTGGCGAAAATGATGCCCTAATGATTCTGGATGAGCCAGAAACTCATTTCAACGACGTTTGGAAACGTGAAATTGTTGATATAATTGATACCAGCCTAAGAGATAATAACAGTGAAGTCATCATCTCCACTCACTCCAGTATCTCACTCACAGATGTCTTTGATACCGAGATAACTCTGCTCTATAAAAATGAAATTGATGGTGCGATCGCCATCATTGAACCAAGAATAACCACCTTCGGAGCTTCACCCAATGAAATTATGATTGATATTTTTGATGCCCCTGAGAGCGTAGGCAAGCGCGCTACAGAGTTCTTGGATCTAGTGTTGATGCTAGCTGCCCACCCAGATCATGTACAAACTGTTTGGGCAGTAATCGATAGTGAGCGTACTACAATTCTTCAGCTACGAGAATTTCAGCAACTTAGAGAATTTGTCCAAGAGTTACCTCATCAATATGATGGTAATGATTCTGAACAGCTTAATGACCAAATACTTAGAGTCTTGAAATCAATTCGTAAGTATACCCAAAGAAAACGAGATAAAGAAGATGTCAGCGTGACTGAAACCTTAGAAGTTCTTAAAGAAAAGATTGGCCCCGGATATTACGAATTTGAGTTTCGTCGTCGTTTAAGAGCATTACGAGAAAGGGAATCTAGTGTTTCATAAAATCAAATTTCCTGGTTGCGTTAATCAACTAGAAAAAATTGTTTCATTTCAACGTGAATTGTTAAATTTTGCTTGTAGTTCTAGTTCCTCCTTACCAATTACAGAGAGCCAACTTAAAACAGAGTTCGGCGATGAGATTGGTGAGTGGCTATGGGACAAGTTATGGACTAAGCGTAAAAGTGGCAAGAAGGCTCAATCAAAATTGCATAAAGCATTAGAAAAACTTATTAGATATATAGAACGCCACTCTACGATGAGTACAAAAATCATGGATGCTTTCGACCATGACATACAATTTCATAAACATTTAAATGACCCTAATTTTAACTTTAAGTACCGTGGAGAACTTAGCCTTACAGTTCAAAAGGTAGTGAAGGCATTACTTACAGCATTCTATACAGATCTTCTAGCATCTGGTTTTCCTTCAGTTATTCATGGGCAAACTCAAAAATTTAATCGAGATAAATTTATTTCATCTTTTTGGAGTGCTAATTCCAAGCTAGAAGTGTGTCCAGCTTGCGATCGCCCTCGTTCTCCGAAGGTAGATAATAAAGTTTATAGCGATGCGGATCACTTTCTTCCTAAATCAATTTATCCATTTTTGTCAGTTCATTATGCGAATCTTGTGCCGCTGTGCCTTGATTGTAACCGAAGTATGAAGGGTGACAGAGATCCTATCGATGAGCCAAGTAAAGAACCTTTAGTAAATACCTTTCACCCATACACTAATTCTGCAATTAGCCAGGTTAATGTAATAGTCAGCCGCGATCAAGTCGGCAAACGACAAGTTAGGATTGAAGACAAGGCTGGTATGCCATCTCGTCGTGTTGCTAGCTTAAATCGAGTATTTAAGTTGGAAAAACAATGGTTAGACCATTTAGATTACGTTGTCAAGTCTACTGTAGAAGATGTAATTGAGTTCAGACGAAGACTAACAAGGAGAAGACTTACATTAACATTAGAGGATTTGAAGGATGATTTAGAGGATAAGCTTACAGTAAATCTCACCAAGCTAGGAGAAAAACACTACTATGTTATGCAATGCAGCTATTTGCGTTATACCTTAACGAGTAATCAGGAATTAACTGAATTACTTATGGAGTCTATTAAGTAATAAATTTTATAAAACTTATTCACAAAATGCTACTAGACTTCGAGTTTACAACTTTTGGTCAAGTAATGCATTGTATTTCTACTCTTGGTCAACTAGTAATTTTCAGTAAGTTTTTCTAGTGCGATCGCCCTAACGCAAGAATAAACATTTCAGAGTCTATGTCACTTAAAGGAAAAGATAGTTCTTGTCAGCTTTTGGTGATGAAAAGTTACGCGCTTTAAAGCAGAAGACAGGAGGCAGAAGGGTTTTAAGATTTTGCCTGTGGTCGTAGAACTTGTGACAAAGATCCAGATCCAACTCAAGACTTTTCTTGTGATGTAGAGTTCTGTAACCCTTATACCACAGGGCTTCCTATAATTTTATTCTTTCTTTCTTCTGCCCTCTGCCCTCTGCCTTCTGCCTAAACCAGCCTACTATTGATCACCAAAAGTTGCCAAGAGCCGATAAAGTAGCCGCCCTAAAAACCTGCAATGCTTATTTTTGCGTCGTCCTACTTTACAAGCGATCGCCTGTGGTGGGCGATATGGTTTTCATGCTCTCGAATATACGCCTCTACCTTTTTGCTGTACTGGTAAGATATGAAACCAGTTTGCTTTGTGGGTACATCGCCTCAACTATCTCTCCTAGCTCATCCTCAAAATTAGTGTAGACAATGTACTGTTCTTGAGGGTTAATAAATTTCACTAAATCTCGCATCTGACGGAGCATTTGCTCAATCAACTCAAGTTTTGTTTTCACTATTAGGATGGTATGGGCTGTCTCTCTTCCAAACAATACAGCAAATCTGCTTGGGTTAGGCATCATAAGGCTTTTAGCCCTTTACGCTCTTATAAATGCAATTTTCTTGACAAATACACTTATAATTACCAATACCTTCGCCAAAAAAAGAGTATGAAGAGGTAGGGCTGCCGTAGTAGAGTTATTGTCTCTCACAACTACAACTCAAAAACTACTTTTCAGCCCATGCCGGACATCTTATCACTGTTACAATGCTTGTTACCGCAGATAAACGCTACAACTATGCGGCAATTGAACCAGATAATCATAGCCATGTTAGCAATGAGCGGGCGAGTCACCATGTTAGGAATCTCGCGTTGGGCAGGCTCTGGTGGTAGTTATCGGACGATATTGAGGTTCTTTCATACAGTAATCCCTTGGGCGACGTTGTTTTGGCTATTTTTCCGTAAGCATTTGTTCCGTGCAAATGAAGTGTATTTGCTTGCAGGAGATGAAGTTGTAGTGAGTAAATCCGGGAAAAAGACTTATGGTTTGGATAGATTCTTTTCTAGCTTAGTGTGACTTGAAGAAGATTTTGGACAGGTTGTCCAACTTTACCTTCCAAAAAGGATGTCCAACTTTACCTTCTGAAAACGTTTAAAAAATAGCATAAAGTAAAACTAAATTGCTCAAACCCTATACCTGTATGCAAAATGAAAGTTTTGTTAATAGCGATGCCTACGGCGGCAAGCTACGCAGCACGGGAGCAATGTTTGTGAAGAATGCGGTTCAAAGGAAAAGTCGCCCAAAAGTAGTATCAAAGCGGATCTGTGTCCATTTTCTTCTTCCATTTCTGTTATTGGTGTCCATTTTCTTTTTCCAAAAGAGCGATCGCGCTTATTAATGCCTTTACGAAGTTATAAGTATTCCAGCTTGCAACTTGTCCAATTTCTTCTTCAAAACCTGTCCAAAATCTTGTAAAAGTCACACTTAGTAAGCAAACCGATATTAGGGCTGTCTTTCTTTACATTATCATTAGTCAGCGTTGAACAAAGGCACTCGTTTCCAATTCAGATAGAACAGGTGATAAAGAGTAATGTAGAAGAAAATAGCCCATTACCAACTCAGTTTGTAAAACCTCAAGAAAAACGTAAGCGTGGACGACCAAAAGGAAGTAAGAACAAGAATAAAACGGAGGTGATTTTAACAACTGAATTATTACGGATTCAGAAAATGATTAATTCGCTTTTCAAGTTATTAGGTGATTTTATTCCTCTTACCTACTTAGTACTAGATGGTCATTTTGAGAACAACAATGCCTTGCAGATGGCTCGACAAGTTAATTTGCACATAATTTCCAAATTGCGCCATGATTCAGCCCTATATATACCTTATCAAAACCCTGGCTCCAATAGGTACTCTCGTCGTAAATACGGGGACAAAGTTGATTATCATAACATTCCTCAGAAGTATCTATGTAAAAGTTGCATTGAGGATGAGATCCAAACTGACATTTACCAAGCTACTTTACTTCACAAGGAATTCGCTCAAGCAATGAATGTAGTTATTTTAGTCAAAACTAATCTTAAAACTAATGCTCGTAGTCATGTAATCCTATTCTCTAGCGACCTAGATTTATTCTACGAAAAAATAATAGATTATTACAAACTGCGCTTCCAAATCGAGTTTAATTTCCGTGATGCCAAGCAGTTTTGGGGACTGGAAGATTTTATGAACTTAAGCCAAACTGCCGTGACTAATGCTGTTAATTTAGCATTTTTCATGGTCAACTTGTCCCATCATCTTCTCTTGGATTTTCGTCCCCTTAATCCCGACTCTGGCATTCTTGATTTAAAGACTCATTATCGTGGTTTTCGATATGTTCGTGAAATGTTAAAAATGCTTCCGAAATCCCTGAGCCTATTTTATTAACCCAGATTTTTGCCAAGCTTACTTCTTTAGGACGTATTCATCCCGTTTCTACAAGCGTTGAACCCTCGTAAATTGGCAGAGGTATTGTATTAATCACCGCTTTGAGATTCTTATTTACTCCAAACATATTTGCGGCAGACTTCGCAGGCGGCTTTTGCTTCCTCGGTTTGCGGATTTGTGAAGATGGGATGGTAACGCAACCTGTTGCAACAGACTCGTAACCATTCTTGCACCTTACCTTCACTACCACCACCGACAATTGTCTGCTCATCCGAGCTAATGGCGAAAGGCATAATATCTATTCTACGCTTGCGGGAAGGGTCTACCAAGGGATGACCTTCGATATTCCACAACCGCACCGTTCCATCTTTACCACCACTAACAATTGTCTGCCCATCAGGGCTAATGGCAACAGAACAAACATCACCTTTATGCCCACGTAAAGGGTCTACCAGCGAGTGTCCTGGGATCTCTGACCAATGTCCTTGGATGTCCCATAACCGCACCGTGCCATCAACACCACCACTGGCAATTGTCTGCCCATCAGGGCTAATGGCAACGGAACAGACATAACCCTGATGTCCACGCAAGGGGTCTGCTAAGGGATGGCCTTGGATAGCCCACAAACGCACAGTCTCGTCAACACCGCCACTGACAATCTTTTGCCCATCCACGCTAATTGCTATCGAAGAAATATAACCTTGATGTCCACGCAAGGGGTCTGCTAGGGGTTGACCTTGGATGCCCCATAACCACACACTCCCGTCAACACTGCCATTGATAATCTTGCACCCATCTATGCTGAAGTCGGCACAAGAAACATAACCGCCCCTAAAAATCTGCTGTCCATCTACCCTAATAACCACGGAAGAGGCACAATGCTCATGCCCACTAAAAAGGTTTACCAGAAGATTATCTTTGATGCTCCACAACCGCAGTGTCCCGTCAACACCGCAGCTGGCAATTGTCTGTCCATCAGGGCTAAGGGCAGCAGATATGACAATACCTTCATGTCCACGTAACGGGTCTGTTAAGGGCTTACCTTGTATATCCCACAACCGCACTGTCCCGTCTTCACCGCTACTGACAATCTTCTGCCCATCTGGGCTAAAGGTAACGGATCTGACAAAACCCTGATGCCCTCGGAAGGGATCTGCTACGGAGTCGCCTTGGATGTTCCACAACCGCACTGTTCCGTCATCACCGCCACTAACAATTGTCTGCCCGTCTGGGCTGAAGGCGACTGAACAAACAATACCATCATGCCCTTGGAAGGGAATTGAGACTATACCTTTTGTCATTGCCCAATTCAAACTGTTTTGAACTTGTTTAAAAATTTGCTGAGGCATTTTCTCTAGATTTTCACCCACTGTCAGGATTGTAAGGACTAAACCATCTAGAGGTTGAACAGATAATAAATTCTGTGCCCTTGCTGCTTTCTCTTGCAAGGTAGCTAAGTTAGCTTCAGTGAGCGCCCGTTGCAGTTCGGCAATTTGGTCTTTTTCATAGGCATCGCTGTGCTGGTAAAAATTTTTGGTTAGCAATGATACAGATAGTTGTAGCCTGTCCCAATTTTCTCGCACCTCTGCCAGCAATCCCCCCTGCATTAAGTATTTTTCATTCTCCCCTTTGTTCAACCACTCGCGTAAAGCATCTGCTAACCGATCGCTCAACCGCCGCAAATCTCGGTCTTGTTGTCGCCATTGGGCAAACCTCTCCCAACCCTCAATTAAGGCTTCATGGGCTAAATCAATCCACGCTTTTCCTTGTTCATCTTTCCCAGCTACCAGCAAACGTCCTTGGATTAGTTTTTCTATAACTTGATTGATCGCTTGCTGCTCATCTAGGTTTTCATTAGCAAGACTTAACAATTCCTGTTTTGGTTGTCGCTGTCGGGTATCCTTGTCTTCTACGCCAGTACGCACCAATTTCCAAAAAATCCGCTTGATCCAAGGCTGCTGCTGTTTGGTGAAACTTGCATACAAATTTTCTGCATGACGGTTCAACGCCCCAATGACTCCACCTAGTTCGTTAAACTTAGCAATTGTTAACTGGTGAGTTTGTTTATCGCGCTGTTCCCAAAGTTCAGTCAGGGCAAACTGTAATAATGGTAAGCAGCCTTTCTCTTGCCCCACTACTTCTTGCCGGATCGTTCCGAGTAACCCTTTTTCTAACTGATAACCTTGTAAGTTTGCTGGGGATGCGATCGCTTCTTCTAATTCTGCTCCTAGTAATGGCGGCATATACACTGCCTGTTCCTGAATTAGTTTTGTTAGGGACTCATAGCTTAAACAAGATTCCAGAAAATCAGCTCGCATAGTGATGACAATTGCCAACTGCCCTTGAGAAACTTGGGTTAACAATTCAATAAATTCTTTTCTCTCTTCTTCTTTAGAAACAAGGGTAAAAATTTCTTCAAATTGATCTACCACCAACAACCAACGCTCAGAACCAGCCAGCTTAAAGATTACGGGAGATAAACCTTCTGTATTAATGAGATCCGAAATTTCCCTAATTTCTGTGCGTTCAAACAACTGTGTAAAGGCTCGTTTTAAGTCTGCTAAGGGTTCGACTCCGGGCAAAATTGGTTCTAAGACTCGCCAACCAATTGTTTCTAACACTGGAATCAAACCTGCCCGCACTACGGAAGATTTACCACTTCCCGATGCGCCAATAATGGGGACGAAATTTGCTTGAGCTAGTTTTTGTTGAATTAAGTTAACTGCTTTCTGGCGACCAAAAAAGAACTTGGCGTGTTCTTTATCAAAAGCTTGTAATCCTCGATAGGGACATTCTTCGCTCACCACCCCAGGTGCTATCGGATTCTTCGCTGGATAAAAAACTAGGGGAATTGATCTACCACCACTCATATAAATTGCTTCTTGTCCGCTTTGCTTGAGTTCCCCTGACACAAAGCTGATCAAGTCGTTGACATTAACTTCTCCTGTAATCTCATCAGCTTTATCTTGAGATAATCCTCTTAAAACTGCTTTGGTAAAAATCCCACCTTCAGCATCTTCTCGCGCTCTTTCAGAGACACGAGAGGCTGCAATTAGGCAGTAGTCTAGTTTGCTGTTGAAAACAGGGAAACTTGACTGGATCAAACTTCTCTCTAATAAAGACCCAGCATAGCAGCAGTCCAGCAATATCACTAAGCTACTGAGTTGAGATTTAGCGATTAAAGTGTTGAGGTCATCAAAGGCGATCGCATTTTGTCCATCTTTGCTACAATCCGATGTTGCCAAGAACCCTTCCAGCTCACCTATAAGGTTGAGCGCTTCAAATCCATGTCCTGCAAAATAAATCAGGGCCTCGCTACCTTTGGCCTTTTCTAGCAGAAACTTTCTCAGTGTTTGACCGAGTTCTTTACCAATTAACTTTTTATCCGGTGTGACTTGCCAGCGATTCTCACTCTCAATTAGCTTACCTGGTATTGGCTGAACATCAAACCGACCATGCTCACGCAGTAGCTGTGCTATTTTTTCTGCATCGTTAACAGCCTTTGGTAGGTTTGTAAAATTGTCATACTTAGCAATACCAATTACCAGTGCATATCGAGGCATACTGCTCAATTTTGTATCTATTTTTACGTAATATTACAAGAATAACAACCCAAACACAAATTGAGGCTACAGATGTCAGAAGTACAACGCCTGATTGTCAAAGAAGATGATCAAGAGTACGAAATTTATGTGGAATCAAAGACAGCCGCAGAGGTTCCAGAAGAAGAGGAACCAGGATACCGTGATGGTTTACCGACGCTTAATATTACAGAATTTCAAAACAAAATTCGTAATTATGCCAAGTTAGCGGTTGGGGCATTTAAAAATTTACCTGATGCTGAGGAGGTAACAGTTAAATTTGGCATCAAGCTGGGTGGTAAAACTGGCATTCCTTTTTTAACTGAGGGTTCAGCTGAGAGTAACTTTGAAATTGAGATTAAGTATAACTTGGTTGAGAAGAAATCATAAGTGTAAGCATCTCACAATCGTCGATACCTCAAGGCTGGGGCTACAAAAACAAAGTTTATCTTCCTGGTTTTTGTTTTTGTAGCCGCTAATAGAATGATCCTGTTTGCAAATTAATCAGGGGAAAAACTTATATACCTAGAGTCGACGATCGTGAATTAGCGCCAGTTAGTGGGAGCAAGAGCAGCAAAGCAAGATAAAAAAGTAGAGACCAAAGGTATATTAAATTATTGCTACTTGCGTACCTTATTTAAATAAAAATCGTTATATAATTCCCTGCCACACCTTGCAAATAAGCAAACAGTCAGTCTTTAAGTTCAGTAATCGCACTTAAAATAAATTATTTAATCATCAAACTCCTATTTCTATTTCTAGGAAACTCAACAGTTTTTCTTCCAGAGCAGTCAAATAAGCCCGCTTCAGCTTCCCCAACGACTCCAAAAACCTCTGCACCGACTCCTCCAGTCCACTAGAGTACACCCTATTGATGCGTAGACGCTTTGCGGCTTGCCGTCAGGCATCGCAGATCGAGATTGTCTGCTAGATATGTGGAAGTTGTACCTTTTCCCAGTCGCAATCTAATACATTACAGATTCCTTTGAAAGACTCTTCCACAACAGGATTACCTTTGAAAAACCAAAAACAGTCAAGGTAATTTAATTTATTGCTGTCAGCAAAGTTTTCTAAAGTTTCGTAGTTCAACTTCATTCTATGCCTTAAATCAACTATCTAATCTACGTGTAATTCTGGGTAATTTGCACTCATTTTATCCTCCATCAGTAATTCCATATTCTGTTTCTATCAAACTCAACAATTTCTCCTCCACAGCAGTCAGATAAGGACGGTTCAGTTTCCCCAACAACTGCAACAGATTTTTGACTGTCTCCTCCAGAGAATCAGAATACACTCGATTGATGCGATCGCATATCTCCCGCACCTGCTGACATTCATCTGGCAAGTAATTGAATGATCGCAAGTGCTTCACCCCAACAGTACATTCGCCATTCCAAAGCCTTACAGTGCAACTAAAGTCATTAACTGCGCTAACAATCGCCCAACAGCCGCCCTTACCTCTGAGTTCGGGGTTATCCTTGGCTAAGATTTGGCACACCTCACCAACCTGGTAACTGTTGGGTACTTGGGTTCGCTCCATAATCGTTTGCACAATGTCTTTAACAATACGACCGGATGGCACTTTACCACCTGCCTGTTTTACTGCCCTTTGCCATGCCTGGTGCTGTTGTTGGGGTTCTAGCTTTGCAAGAGGGCGGACTTGTACCTCTGATGTGGGCAAAATTTGGGAACTAATAGTTCCCATTTCCTCTACTTGTTCATTTTGGGAACTATTAGTTCCCATTTCATCTACTTGTTCATTTTGGGAACTATTAGTTCCCATTTTTATGTTGTCAACTATCACTGAACCAGCTATTAAATAGTTTACATGGCGGTAAGTATAACTAAACCTGTCCTTGCAATACTCCTCAAACGTGCGATGAGTAGATCTGTATAACCTGCGATCGCGTAATTCTGCCAAAGCCTTTCCTGCTTCAAAAAACGCCCTTTCAACCTTCCGTTCTAAATGCAGGCGATCGCTCTGCTCCTGTTCGGTTAATTCAGGAACTTCAACCGCAGAAACATTAATGATTGCAGAAGCTGGGTTTTCTGAAGAGGAAATGTCTGAGTTGGTGGACGTTTCTCGATTGCTGAATGTGGCAGAGATGACTTTCTTGCGCTTGGAGGATGGTTGAGACACGATTTCCCACCTCTGTAATTCAGTAACTTTTGCTCAGAGCTAATTGCAAATAGATTCTGGTTATGGCGGAGATTTGGAATTGCTGTTTTAAAAAAGCTGAAGGTGAAGACCCAAGAGAATTGATGGATTGAAAATCAAGCATCTTCTTCGTTTTCTCCGATCTGTTGATATCCAAACAAATCGTTAGGAGTGCATCGCAAAGCATCACACAACTTTGCGATTCTTTCAAACCATTCAACTCCACTGCGATTATTTTCCCAGTTACGAACAGTAGTTTCAGTGACCCCAACTAAATCGGCTAATTCCCGTTGTGTGAGGTCAAGACGTTTTCTTAATTCAGCTACACGCGACATTGGTATTTTACCCATAAAGAGACTTATATCAATAGTCTAACGAAAAAGTCTTTGCGTAAAGATATTGACGCGTAAAGTTCTTTACGGTAAAATTTTCATAAAGAAAGCGCCCCCGACTGCGAATCTAGAGCGCCTTCTGTCCTATTCAGAACTAATCAATTATGACCCACACTATATACACTCATCAACAGCTGCACCTGAAATCCCTAGCCCGCCTCAAGCAGATCTACAGCGAAATCGGCGCTAGCGTTGAAGTACGAGACAGACGATGTAAGGATGCGTGGATTAGCGCGTTCGTCGAAGACGTTGGCGCAGCCATCGCACAATACCAAGCCAGCAAACTTCAGAAGATTAACGAGCAGGACATAGCCCAAGCCGAGTTCGACCAGTACATCGAAGACCAAGCCCAGTCCATCGCCCCAGAAGAATTAACAGCAAGAGAAATATCTTTTTACCATCACGAATATTACGCCCTTGGCAAGTTGATAGCAGCCATCGACTACGACAATGACCTCACACAACCTTGGGTAGTGACGATCAACAACGCAAAAGAATTTCGTGCTGCTACCCCAATGATGTGCGATCGCTACATCCGCATTCATTACAAAGACGGCTCTGAGCAATTCGCAACTCGCAATGGGCTTCGCCCCGCTTCGCTAACGCAATTCGCAATTGATAAATCCAGTCTTGATAAGGGCTTAAGGGATTTGGCTCTGTTTCCAGATTTTCGTGAATTTATATCATTACCAGTGCAAGAGCCAGAAACTCCCACCAGCACAGGCAATGAAGTCATGGTGCAGATTGCCGCCGAATGCGACAAATACGGCTTAGAACTACTGGATAAGGGGATTTACACCAACGATGGCGTGAAACTAGGCTCAGTTGGCTGCATTCCAAACAAACTGCAATATCACATCAATAATTGCGAATTGCGAATTGCTCTGGTGGTTTGAGCGAGTCAATCAAAAGCGAACCTTTTGCAATTCTGTTGAGGATGCCGTTTGGCTACTTCAAATACTAGATGGTTTACCAGCGGCTAATGAATACTTGCAATATCATTCGCTTGAGCAACTGTCGTCGATGGAGTTGCAGTGGTTGTTTGAAACGCCAGAGTTACTCGCGGTGTAAATAAAAGTGGGCTTTGATGCCCACTAACCTTGAAGCCAAAGAAATCGATGTTTCAAATATAACTATCTGCATTGGGATAAACCTCCGTAATTTTCTCCCAATGCCTCACTAATCACTTCATTCATAGTCAAAACAATGAACTGTGCAATCACCGCTTTTGAAAAATGCTGGTATCTCTCGCCTCCTTGGGGTCAGCAAATGCCCTCCCTGGAAGTTCATTTGTCGGAGAAAGTCTACCTCACGACTAATCACACATTTGGTTATTGCTATGGGGTGCAGTGGGAGCAGGACAAGTGGGTTTATGCGATCGCAGTCGAACGCTCAATATCCTACGTCACTAAACGCGAAATCATCGGTACGGGACGATTACAGTCCACTTATTTGAGAAAACCTGCTTTTGTTCTGGGAGATCGCGTCATGCTTCGTTTTGATAGTCATGCCACAAAACAGCGTTTGATTCTGGGGATTGTACTGGTGAATAACGCTTGGTTTTACGTGATTGAGATGATATCCCCAGCTTTGGTTCGACCATTGGCTACACCTGTTCGTTTTCCATTGGTGAGCGAACAAGATTTAATTCGTGTGCTTTCCTAAGTTGATACGCCCTGTAGTTTTCTACAAAGGAGCAGATTATGACTTTACCTTTAAATCAATCGGTACTACTTGAATCTAGAACTTTGAGGACTTCAGCGATCACTAATTTTTCTGATGACAGAGCTTTAGAAATTCTGACGAAAGCTAAAGCAATTATCTTTGCAGTCTGGGGCGGTAGTGGTTGGGCGACTACTGCACAAATCGCTGAATACTTTGAGGTAACAGAATCTGCTGTCAAGGAACTTCACCGAGTTAATGGGGCTGAATTTCGAGACTTAGAAACTAAAACCCTTACTGGCAAGGAGTTACGCGATGCTCGACAGAAGCTCTGTCTACCATCTAAGACATCCCAGGTCAGAGTTTTTTCAGCTTTGGGGACTCTGAGAATTGCAATGTTGTTACAGCAATCCGAGATTGCAGCCCAAGTTAGAACCATTATTCTAGACTTGGTTGCAGCAGTGCCTACTGTTACACCGGAACCACCACCCATCACTGCACCAGCACTCCCAGTTGAGCAGCGATTGCATACTCTCGTCCTGGCAATGAAGACTTTAGCCGAGTTAACAGGTGGCAGACTCAACCCGTACATGGAACAGCAGGTCAAGGATTACGCCGCTAATCTTCTGGCTGAACACAACAGGAAGATGTTGACTCCCTCAAAAGAACACTGGCTTGGAGTTGTAAATTTTGCAGAGAGCGAGTTAGGTAGAAAAGTTCCTTTGAGTGGCTCACATTACCGAGGGCATCTGGGTACATGGGTAAGGACATTCTACCCACATCTAGGCTCACGCCAAGAGGATCGCTTGGTTAACGGTACTCAACAATCAGTTTACGTTTACGCTTGCCACGATCAGGTGGTGGCTGCTGGTTTGACCAAAGCAATTGACGAGTTTTTCGCACACCC
Source organism: Nostoc sp. CCY 9925 (assembly GCF_963920935.1). Lineage (NCBI taxonomy): Bacteria > Bacillati > Cyanobacteriota > Cyanophyceae > Nostocales > Nostocaceae > Nostoc > Nostoc sp. CCY 9925. Next base: position 63,314 of record NZ_CAWUDO010000021.1, read on the forward strand.
GAATCCGGCGGCTGCTCTTCGGCAGGCTAGGGCTTTTTCTAAGAAAGCTGTGGTTACTGCTTGATGCACAATTTTAGGACGGGCAATATGCTCATCCCAGGATTAGTAACTATTTCCTCAGAACATTTATCACTCAGCAGTCAATACAGCTAAAAGAAAACGAACACACCTGATAATTCTGTTAATGAAGCTATTGATTGATTGAATGTAATGAACTGCCCGAACTGTAGAAGCTCAGAAATTTACCGTCAGAATCCAACCCAAAGACAGGTGTACTGCGATCGCTGCGGTTATTCATGGCAGGTAAAACAACCTCAAATCCCACTTTTAGAAAAAAAGATTTATGTAAGTCAAGGATCAATGAAAGGACAACACTATGTTTCGGTTTGGTACTGCCCAATTGATTCATCAAAATATTCTTTCTCTCTTAAATACGGTGGTGGGGTTTGTCTGTTTAATGAATTTCTTGAAGACCCATATTTAAGTGGCAGTTACAGCACTCCAGAAAAGGCATTAGAAGCGGGTATCGCAGAGGTAAGAAATGACTAAATATGAATGGCTTTTACAAGGACAAAGCTTATTCGGACAAGACATGATGCAGTGGAAGTTCACTCTTCCCATGCTGTAATCATATTGCTACTGTTAAGGATTATAAAAATGCTGGCGCACCTGAATCAGCCGTTGGATTTTCTTGTATAGGTCGATGGTTAGAAGTGCGAAAAGAAGCGTTTGATAACCAGGACAAGCGGAAAATTCCTTGTAATTATGCTGGGGGTGGATTAATTAATATTAATCCCGTTGATGTTGATGGACTTAAAGTTTTTGAATTCGGAGCTTAATTTCTTGTGAAAATCGTAGTTCAAATAGTCGAAAAAGTTTACCAAGAAGCCCACATTTATCTACCAGATGGATTGACAGAAGAAGCCATCAGACAAGTCATCACAGACCGATATAATTCTGGCGAAATGATTCCTGATTTAAACATTTTCCAAGTTGAGTTTGAATCCATCAGTGCAACGATTGTCCAACAACCGCAGGAGGCAGCATGAGACTCACAACCTTACAAGGCCAATATCAGTGCATCGTCATAGACCCTCCTTGGTTCTATCGCCTCCGCAACCAAGATAAAACACACCGTAACCGCATTCCTTATCAACCTATGCCAACAGAAGAAATTCTGGCGCTGCCTGTTCCCGAATTATGCGATTGCACTGGCTGTGTGCTGTGGTTATGGTTCACGAATAATCACATGATTGAGGCTTCTCAATGCTTACAAACTTGGGGTTTTGACCTCAAAACTATCCTGACTTGGCAAAAGATTACTAAAGCTGGAACCCCACACCTGGGGACTGGACATTGGTTAAGGAATTGCACCGAACATTGTGCTTTGGCTGTTCGGGGAAACGTGAAGGCTTTTGCTGGACGCACTTTATCAAACCAGTCAACTATCTTACACGCACCCCGCCGTCAGCATTCGCGCAAACCGGAACAGTTTTTTGAACTTGTAGAAAAGCTGTGTCCAGATATGACCAAGCTGGAGATGTTCGCACGTTCATCTAGAGACGGCTGGGACTGCTGGGGAAATGAGGCGGATATGTTCGATCGACCTGTTGAGGGCTGTGATGAAAATATTTCGTTGAGTGCGTAAATTTTGGTTAATTTAGGCACTCAAAGTCTTCCGAACCTTGAAAACCAAATATTCAACTCTTCAATGCTAATTTTCTGGAGGATTGTCAGTTGTAGAGGATTGGTAGATTTGACGCAATTCATCAACTGTAGTCGCTGTTTTTATACCTTCTTTAATTGCTCGTAATTGTTCAACATCTTCAATTTGGGAAATTTCATCCATCACCCCAAGTGAAGAAGTACCAAATTTTAGTTCTAAGCCTAATTCAATTGCTTCTAACAATCCCTCTATTCAGGTAATTCGCTCAAATGATGTCATGTACGGCATAGACTGTTGTGCCTCCAGTTGTTCTACTTCTGTTTTAAACTCTCGTTCTAAATCTAATGGTAATGTCAACATCCAATCAATAAAACCGAATAAATTCAGCACAGCATCTCGGTTAAACCCCTGCTCCAATCAATTTGAGCATGGGCTTGAGGAAAGAAAAATTGCATGAAGTCTTCAAAATACAACTGCAACATCTGCTTCCAGGGCGAATCGTATTCAGTTTGAGGTGCTTTATTAGTCATTACTGTACCTATTATCTAATTTCAAATTAATGAGATGAACTTCTTGAACAACTGCGCTTTAAAGAATTTGCACATCCGATTGCTGATTAAAAACAAATCCCTCGATTAGCAATAGTAAACCGAGGGAAAAGAAATTATTTAGTGAGGTGTATCATCATGAGTTTAGCAGTAAATGAATTAAATAATCGTCCAGATTTTGGAGTTTTTATTCCAGGTTTCTTTGATGATTATCCTCTCGAATCTGAAGAATTTAGGTTATACGCGCATATCCAAAGAAGAGCAGGTGTCAGTGGTTGTTTTGAGTCTATTCCTAACATGGCAAAACATTGTTACATGGCTCTGAAAACTGCCAAAAATGCCATCAAGCTTTTAGTAGCCGCAGGAATGATTGAAATACAAGAACGTCTTGGAACTACCAACATTTATACTCTTACTTCACCTTCGTGTTGGGTTTCTCCCGACCAAGTTCAATTACTTCGCTCACAAATCAAGGCAACAAAAGAAACCCCAATCAAAATTAACCCCAGTCAAAATTGCACGGGGGGTGGGGTTAAATCTGACCCCAGTGGTGGGGTCAATTTTGCACGGGGGGTGGGGTCAAATTTGACCCACAAAGGTATTCCCATTAAGGTAATCCCATCTAAGGAACTCACACTAAGTACAGCATCCTTTACCCATCAAAGTGTGTGTGAAGAGTCTGGACAACCAGGACAACAAAACCAGGAAGAAGAATCAATTCCCGAATCTTCGTCTTCGTTGTTAAAAAAATCCGAGACTTCGCATCAAACCCAAGATCCTGCATCTGGGCCAACAGTGCCCGCTTTGTTCGATAATCCCGAACAAGTGAATAATAAACCCAGTAAACAAAAATTCCAATCGATTGAAGATTTGCTTAATCAGGTTTTACTAGACCCTGGCATTATGGCATCTGACCCGTTGCCCGCCGTTTACAAAAGCGAAATCAAATTGCGCGGCTGGCGCTTCCCCTGGCGTACTGCTACCAGAGACAAGATTTACCAAACCTGCGATCGCGGTTTAGTAGAGTTAATCGCCAAGGAAAGAGCCAAGTGGAGTAAATGCGAGTGGCAAGAAAAAATCCCCACAGTCATCAAGTCCATTGGCAATCTGGAAGCAACCAAGGGCGGCTTAGAAGAACTGCTGGGTTATTGGTCAAAAGTTGTGGACTCGGCTGCACCACCAACAGAAACATCTCAGGCAACTAATGACCCCATTGGCTACTACTCGAATCGCTCCCTTGAGTGGCACAAAGCCACATTCTGCGAATTACTAGACCTTGGCGACAAAGTTGGGCAAGAACAAGCGATCGCTCAATTCAGTACCCGCTACGACCAACAACACACAGGGGCTACTGATGGCTGGTTGAATTGGTTGCAAATCAATTATCCCCAAATGTATGCACATCTGCATCAAGCCGCAGCATAAAAACAATTCGCTGATGAACGCAATACCCCAGTCCTATAGCCAATGCCCATGCCTCATGCCCTATGCCCATACCAAGCGTTCCCTGTACAAGAGCTTGTTAAACGAGGTAAACTATGACACACGAACTAAACTTTACATCCCAACAAGACCGCCTACCCCCACAAAGCATCGAGGCTGAAGAAGCCATACTCGGTGGCATCATGCTTAACCCAAATGCCATGAGCCGAATCAGCGATCGCCTGAGTGCCGATGCTTTCTACATCAACGCCCACAAAGACATCTATCAAGCAGCACAAAGGCTCTACAGCCAAGGACTACCAACCGATTTGCTTTGTGTCACGGGCTGGTTATCTGACAATGGTCTGTTGTTTCGCGTTGGTGGACGCAATAAACTGGCTACACTTGTCGATCGCACTGTCAGTGCCGTGAACATTGATGCTTTCGCCGATTTGGTCGTGGAAAAATATCAAAGGCGGCAGTTGATAAAAGCGGGAACTGAGATTATTAAGCTGGGCTATGCAACCGAAACCGAGCTACCGATTGTCCTTGACCAAGCCGAACAGAAGGTTTACTCAATCGCATCTGAACATTCTGCGACAGATTTAGTTCACATTTCTGACTCCCTGGCTGATGCTTTCACCGAAATCGAAGCCCGTCATGCTGGAACCGCTAGCCCTGCTGTGTCCACTGGATTTTACGACTTGGACAGTTTGCTCGGCGGTGGCTTTCGCAAAGGGCGGTTGTATGTACTGGCTGCTCGTCCGTCTGTTGGCAAGTCGGCTTTGGCTGGTAATCTCGCTCTGGCGGTGGCGAGTAGGAGTCGGTTGCCTGTGTGTGTATTCAGCTTGGAAATGTCCCAGGATGAATATGTGCAGCGATTCCTCAGCAGCGAATCGGGCATTGAAAACAATTTTCTTGAAACTGGGCAAGTCTGTAACAACCAGTGGCAACCATTGAGCCAAGCGATCGCTTCTCTTAGCGAACTGCCGATTTTTATCAACGATAACTCTTGCCCTTCCCTCAATGAAATCCGCAGTCAAGTTCGCAGGGTTTCATCGCAGTACGGTGGCGTTGGGCTTGTGGTTGTGGATTACTTACAGCTCATGGCTGAAGGTGCTGATTCTAGAAACAATATGACCGAGCGTGTTGGCGAAATCAGCCGGGGACTGAAGAAACTTGCCAAGGATTTGGATGTGCCTGTCTTAGCTTTATCTCAGTTGAGCCGTGAAGTTGAAAGCCGCAATGACAAACGCCCAATACTCAGCGATTTGCGGTCAAGTGGGGCAGTGGAACAAGACAGCGATGTTGTGATCATGCTTTACAGGGAAGAAATGCACAATCCCGATACACCTGAGCGTGGCATTTCTGAGTTAATCGTTCGTAAGCAGCGCAATGGCCCTACTGGGACGGTCAAGCTTTTGTTTGACCATCAGTTTACGAGATTCAAGAACCTTTCTCATGGTCGGGGGTTTTGATGAAATCCGTTCTCTCACTTTTCTCCGGCATCGGCGGACTATGCCACCACGGAATATCAGCCGCAGGTCTATCCCACAAATTCCGAGTCCAGCAATTTGTCGAAATCTCCCCTTATTCTCAATCACAATTGCGCCATGAACAACCAGGAATTCCAATCCACGCAGATATTACCAACTACCGTTGCCACCGACGACAGTTCGACATTTTGTGCGGGGGATTCCCCTGTAGTGGCACCAGTAACGCTGGAGATAAAAAAGGACTACTCGACCCCAGGTCAGGACTGTGGCACGAAATGTTCCGCATCATCAAGGAATGTCAGCCGCTATTTATACTCATCGAAAATCCTGCGGGTTTGCTCCATCGCGGACTTAACCGAGTCCTGTTTGACCTTGACTCCATCGGGTACGATGCAGAGTGGGATTGTATCTCTGCTTCATCAGTCGGCTTGCCACACAACAGAAAAAGAGTAAATATATTTTTACAGATTGACTCAAGGTGAGGCGATCGCACTGATGGTAGTCTTTCGATACTAACTAGAGGTGGCTAGATTTGGCTCAAGTGTTTACTGGAGTTATAACTTAGTAGCTCTGAGAAGGGATTTTGCTAGCTGTATGTGTTTTTCGGAAATGGTCGTGACCTAATTGTGAAATCAAGTTTACCAAATTTGGTAACAAACTTTACAGAAAACATACATGACTACAGCCAGTGTTTTCACTTATTGTCTTAATTAAGCAAGGAGTTGAAGGGAAACAAAAATCACAATGAACTCCAAGCGAAGATTAACTGTAAACATTCTAATTGTAGGAGAAAAATCATGCAAGTTCTAGAAAATAACGCCTTGTTTACTGAAGTTTCTGCTGAACAATCTCAGGTTGTTAGTGGTGGAAAGAAACGTGGACATAGTGATAGCTTGACTTTCGATCTAGATGCTTACCTATTTGTTTTAGGTGCTGGGGTTGTATTCGGTAATCCTACACTTACCTCAGATGAAATTCAAGTTGGTTGGGAATATGCACTGGGTATTTAATTACCCGTTCTCAAATGGTTGCCTGAAAATTAACTGTAAACATTCCAATTGTAGGAGAAAAATCATGCAAGTTTTAGAAAATAACGCCTTGTTTACTGAAGTTTCTGCTGAACAATCTCAGGTTGTTAGTGGTGGAAAGAAACGTGGACATAGTGATAGCTTGACTTTCGATCTAGATGCTTACCTATTTGTTTTAGGTGCTGGGGTTGTATTCGGTAATCCTACACTTACCTCAGATGAAATTCAAGTTGGTTGGGAATATGCACTGGGTATTTAATTACCCGTTCTCAAATGGTTGCCTGAAAAATTATGTATATATTTATTCATTTTTCAGGCTTACCTAACGATGTTACAGGGATAGATAAGCGTAGTCCAAGATATTAAATACTGGAGCATTAAATGTTCCAGTATTTGAAATCGTCACCGAAAAAATCTTAGAAATTACTAGCAATCAAGGATGAAAAATGAACATTAATGAGATTGTTCCAATTTTTACAGAGCTAATTAACGAAGAAGCTGCGGTTGTTAATGGTGGTGCAATTCCCATATTTGCTTATGATGGCACAACAGCTAAAATTATAAATGCAGACGGACACGGCAAAGAAGTAATTCTTTCTCGTCCTGGTTCTAGTCCCTCTCCTCAGCCTGACAATAGTATTGGTAGCCAATTATGGTTGCCAGTGGGAATTTAAACGTTATCAAAATCACGAATAAAGAGTGGGTAGTTAACGGTTAAAGCGATTAATTACTCATAAAACCCATGATTTATTATATGCTCCTGGGTTGTCAAGTTGCTCATTGTTACAACTAGTTTAATGCAAGCGAATCATGGAAGAAGATAACACTCTTTTTCAAGAAATTACCCCTGAAGAATCTGCTGCCGTCAGTGGAGGATATTTACAAGTTAGTTTTGACTTGAATAGTTACTTATTCATTTTGGGGGCTGGTGTTGTATTTGGCAACCCTGGACTTACTCCTGATGAAATTCAGTTTGCTTGGGAGTCAGCCTTTATATTTGAAGATGCACCACGTCGCAGAACTAGACGCAGTAGAAGCTTCTGAAATAATGGCATTTAGTGTATATGCAAGTATATCTGCTATGAGGCAGGCTGACTTAGCCTGCCTTATTCAAGATTGCTACTTTTTGAAAAAATTTTGGCTCAAATTAATATAAGCGTTTTGCTTTATGAAATACCAATATGTTGCCCAACATAGCGAAGAAGATTGTGGTGCTGCTTGTCTTGCATCAATTGCTAAACACTATGGACGGAGTTTTACCCTCAGTCATGTTCGTGAGGCTGTAGGTACTGGACAATTAGGAACAACTTTATTGGGGCTAAAACGAGGTGCAGAAACTCTTGGTTTTAATGCTCGTCCAGTCAAAACTTCGCCAGAACTCTTAAAGCGGATAAATAAAGCACCTTTACCAGCAATTATTCACTGGCAAGGACATCATTGGGTAGTTTTATATGGTAAAAAAGGCAAAAAATGTGTAGTTGCCGATCCGGCTATTGGTTTGCGTTATCTGTCTCCACAAGATTTAGCAGAGGGGTGGAGTGATTGGTTAATGCTATTGCTCGAACCTGATTCAATACGGTTTCATGAGCAAGAGAATGACAAAGTTAGTGGTTTTTGGCGTTTCTTTAAACGCATTTGGAATTTTCGAGCTATTCTGGCTCAAGCTTTACCCCTCAATCTCTTATTGGGATTATTATCTTTAGCTTCTCCTTTCCTGCTGCAAATTTTGACTGATGATGTGTTAGTTAGGGGTGATACCAAACTACTCACTACGATAGCGATCGCAGTAGTTGTAATGAATGTAATTTCTAGTAGTTTATCTTGGGTACAATCTAACTTAATTGCTCATTTTGCCCAGCGTCTACAATTAGGGCTAGTTTTAGAATTTGGGCGGCAAATTCTCCAATTACCCCTCTCTTATTATGAGGCTAGGCGTAGTGGAGAAATTGTCAGCCGTCTGCGAGATATTGACCAGATTAATCAGTTAGTATCTCAAGTTGTTGTGAGTTTACCCAGTAAGTTTTTTATTGCCATCATTTCTTTTGGATTCATGGCTTTTTATAGCTGGAAACTAACTGTATTAGCTCTATTTTTATCTATAGTAATGACTATATCTACAGTCATATTTCAGCCTAAATTGCAACAAAAAACCCGTGAAGTTTTAGTCACAGAAGCCGAAGCACAAGGTATTTTGGTCGAAACTTTTAAAGGCGCTCTCACTCTGAAAACCACCACAGCTGCACCGCAATTTTGGGAGGAATTGCAAAGTAGGTTTGGGAAAATTTCTACCTTGACACTTAGCACGATTCAGATTGGCATTATTAATGGTACGTTCTCTAACTTTGTCTCTGCCGTTGGTAGTATTGTTTTGCTGTGGTTTGGAGGCAATTTAGTAATTAATCCCGAAGAAAATTTAAGTATTGGGCAATTGCTAGCATTTAATTCCATGAATAGTAATTTTGTGGGTTTAATTGGCACTGTAATCGCTTTTGTCGATGAATTTACGCGAGCAAAAACTGCAACTCAACGCCTGACAGAAGTCATAGATGCGACTCCAGAAAACCAAGGAGATGGTAAAAAACCATTTGCCAAAATTCTTGATGATGCTGATATTGTTTGTAATCACGTCAATTTTCACTATGCTGGTAGAGTTGAATTACTAGAAGACTTTTCTTTAACTATTCCTGGCGGTCAAGTTATCGCCATTATTGGAAAATCTGGTTGTGGTAAAAGCACCTTAGCTAAAATAATTGCTGGTTTATATCCTATACAATCAGGTAATATTCGGATCGGACTTTATAACATAGAAGATATTTCTCTTGATTGTCTACGTCAACAGGTAGTTTTAGTTCCTCAAGATGCTCACTTTTGGAGTCGTTCTATTATTGAGAACTTCCGTTTAGGTGCGCCTCATGTTACATTTGAACAGATTGTTAGAGCTTGTCAAATTGCTGATGCTGATGAATTTATCAGTAAACTTCCTGACAAGTACCAAACTATTTTAGGCGAATTTGGAGCAAATATTTCTGGGGGACAACGCCAAAGATTGGCAATAGCACGAGCGATTGTCACAGATCCACCAGTGTTAATTTTGGATGAATCAACTGGTGGACTTGATCCAGTAAGTGAAGCACAAGTTTTAGATAGGTTATTTCAACATCGTCGGGGCAAAACTACTATTTTGATTACCCATCGTCCTAAGGTAATTAATCGCGCTGACTGGGTTGTGTTAATAAATCAAGGTAAGTTGAAAACTCAAGGTTCTTTAGAGAGCTTACGCTCTATATGTGGAGAACATTTAGAATTTTTAAATCCTTAATGGCGAGTAGGGAGCAATACGGTTCAGTTAAGGCTAAAACTCTTGGTCAAATTCAATTTTTTTAACGAACCGCCAAGGACGCAAAGAGAAGAAAGAAAGGCTTAACTGAACTGTATTGGAGTAGGGACTAGGGAAATGAAGGAGATGAGGGGGATGAGGCAGAAGAATTAATAATCAATGACTATTGACTAATAACGAGTAAAAATTTTTGAATTTTCAATTGTAATTATGCTCTACACTTATAATCAAAAAGTTCTATCATCAGTTCAAAGCGAAGAGTTTCTTCCGCCTATTAGCCGTTGGACATCATTAGCAGGAATTTTCCTGATCGCTAGTGTTGGTACTGGTATTAGTTTATCTTCATGGATAAAATACAATGTCACAGTAAAAGCGACGGCGGCTGTGCGTCCTACAGGCGAAATTCGCCTAGTGCAACCGAAAACTGAAGGAACAGTGAAAACTATTTTGGTGAAAGAAAATCAGCGTGTCAAAAAGGGAGATGCGATCGCTTACCTGGAAGATGAACAATTGCAAATTAAAAAGAGCCAACTGCAAGGTAGCATTCAGCAGGATAAATTACAAATTCTGCAAATTGATGCTCAAATTAGGGCTTTATATACCCAAATTTTAGCGGAAATCACAATATCAGAGCGAACGGTTATCTCTGCAAAGGCAGATTTGGAACGCAGTCAAAGAGAATATCAGGATAAGCAAATTACCACTAGCAGCGAATTAGTAGCAGCACAAGCCAATTTGGAAAAAGCCCAAGCTGATTTGCATAAAGCCGAAGCTGATTTAAGTTTTGCTGAGGTAGATCGCGATCGCTATCGACAATTAACAGAAGTTGGTGCAATTGGGGGACGTGAGTATGAACAGAAAAAACTTGCTGTTGAACAGACTAAAGCCATTCTGGAAGGTGCCAGAAAATCCATTGATATAGCCCAAACTCAAGTTAAATCGGCTAAAGCTGCCGTGAATCCAACAAATGCTACAGTGGCGATCGCCCAAGAACGTATTGCTCAAGAAACTGCTAGAGGCCAAGCCACTATTGCTACTCTCAAAAAAGAAAAACAAGCCTTAATTCAGAGGCGAGTGGAAATTCAAAATCAAATAGGACAATCGCAAAAAGAAATTCAGCAGGTAGCCACACAACTGCAAGATACTATTTTACGGGCTAGCAGCGATGGTATTATTTTCAAGCTGAATTTACGCAATACTGGTCAAGTTTTACGTGCAAGCGAAGCTGTTGCGGAAATTGCTCCTAATAATGCTCCTCTAATTATTAAAGCAGTTATTCCCACTCAGGAAATTAAAAATATTGCCGTTGGTCAAAAAGCACAACTGCGAATTGATGCCTGTCCCTATCCTGATTATGGCACTCTCAAAGGAGTTGTCAAAGCTGTTTCCCCAGATGCCATTAACCCCAACGATAGTAATACAAATACCCCCAAATCAGGTTCGACAACTCCTGCTGCTAGCTATTTTGAAGTGACTATTCAACCTGAGAGTCTCGTCTTCGGAAATAGCCACCAGTGTCATCTCCAATCTGGTATGGAAGCTCAAGCCGACATTATTTCTAAAGAGGAGACAGCACTGCAATTTATGTTGAGAAAAGCTAGATTGATTACTGATTTATAAAGTTAGAAAAAATAAGAGCTTAGAGGATGTTTTTAAAACAACAATACTGCTCCTAATATTCTTATTAAGGTTGATTTTTTTAGTGTAGACTGCTTGCATAAATAATTTTTCTCACGCAAAGGTGCATTCGGCGTTCGCCATTGGCGAAGGCTAGCCATTTCCGTCCATGCAACGTCTCCAAGAGAAGGGTAGGTGCAAAGAAGAACAAGGCGAAAAGAAGATTTTTGCAAAAATTCTAGTGTAGTTAATTTAAATTTGGAGGGAAGTAATGTCACCATGATTATGTTTGTTAAATCCTACAATAGAATTCAGCAAGCATTGCAATGGTGGTCTTTTAGACAATCTATTAAATTATCTGTGGAAGCTAATAAAATCAGAGAAGACTTCTTGCAAGAATTATTTACAGTTCGCCAAAATTTAGAGTTATTAGCAATAGATAACCCAGAATCATCTATTGAAAAAACTCAAGCTTCCTTAAAACAAATTGATCATTTACATCGCTCGCTAGCACAGTTGAGCGATCGCTTATTTCCATCCTACCTTGAAGATAACTTGCCGTTGGCTATTGAATATTTATTAGAACCGTGGATTGTCTCCCATCCCCATCTAGATTTTCATATTAGTATGCCCTTTAGCTGGCGGTATGAACCAGGGCAAACGCATCTAAATTACTCTTGATCACAACGAAGGTTAAAAACCAACGAAAAAATCAGGATTTCGCGCTTGATTATTTTTTAAGCCCCAAAGCGATCGCCTAAAATTTTCGCAATAAGCAAGAGTTAATGACATTAATTTTAGTTCTATTGAGAATAGACTTTGCTTGTTGACATGATGCGGCCGCCCTGCGGTATGAACCAGCTAAACAAAGTCTGATAGTTTTAAATGCTTTAGAAGAATTACTTATCATCACTTTGCCAGGATTGTTGACTCCAAGTTCAATTAACATTAGTTTGCAACAACAGGAGAACTTATCTCAGTTAATTGTAACAATAACGCACTCTGATATATCTATGCTAATTTCTTATTCTAATTTGAGAAAACTAGATTATCTTTGCAAAAGCTTTGGAGCTTTAACATCGGGAAAATTATTTTATCGGAGAAATAATCTAATCGTTATTTACTACTTTTATTGGTAAGGAAAACTTGTAAATCCAAGCATCAACTTGATAGCTACTCTGTTGACATTCTGACAATTCAGCGGTATCTGGAAAACCTCACTTCTATTTCTCTCTCGTAGAAGGAGAGAGACTTTGAATTTTCCCCCTTCCCGCGACGAGTTGGGGGTTATGGAGTTAGGTTAATCGTTAGCTTTTCCACATAACGTGAAAAGTCAGGTTTACATTAAATAAACAATACGTGATTCTTCTTAATTTAGTTATTAGTATATAGACATTTTAATATAATAAATATATGGATCAATTTATGTAAAAAATTGATAAACACGTATTAAAGGAGTGGGACGTTAATTATGAAAGAAGTTTTAACAGAAAAGGCTTTGTTGAAAATTCTAGTAATTGATGACCACGAATCAGTATTATCTGGCACAGTCAATGTGTTGCAAAAACATTTCCCTGATGCTGAATTAATGATTGCTGTCAATGCTCAGAATGCTCTCAGTCAGATGACTACCTCACAGCCGGATATTGTGGTTATGGATTTGTCGATTCCAGATAACCCAAAAACAACAGCTAGACCAGATACAGGTGTGCAACTCCTCCGCACTTTGATGAAAAATTACCCCCATCTAAATATTGTAGTGCAAAGTGCTAATATCAGAACTCTAGTGAGAATCAGACCTGATATTGATAGCCATAAAGGAGGTTTTACCGTCGCTGATAAAAGTCTTTCCACCCAGGAAATGTTGACTAGAGTTGATTGGGCATTACAGGGATTAACCCATACAAAAGATATTAAAGGCATTCATTCGGGATTAGAAGTTAAACCAGAGTGGCTCAGGATGTTGACTTTAGCATTTGGAGAAGGATTGCAAGATAAGACCATTGCTGAACGGATGTGCCTATCGGAACGCATGGTACGTCATTATTGGAGTAAGCTGCAAGATACTTTAGATGTTTATCCTGAAGAGGGTAAAAATATCCGCATTCAAACTGAAATGCGAGCTAGAGAAGAAGGATTAATTGATTAGTTACGGTGTCGTTACACTAATTCGTAATTCGTAATTCGTAATTCGTAATTACATCATTTGATGTCGTAACATTTAAGCAACAGATCCCTGACTTATACAAGAAGTCGGGGATCTAATATCTCGCCATAGTTCCCCAATTATTTTTGGAGTCACTAGAGATTACAACAGACACTTATGCAGCCTGGACTTTGGAGAAGAATCAAACAAGAAATTACCATTTGGCGTATAGGTGCCTTACCAGGTGTTGCAGTAATGGCACTGGTAATTTTGGGTCGTCTAGCTGGTGCGATGCAATCTTTAGAGTGGCTAACTTTTGATACTTTTCTGCGGATACGTTCAGAAGAACCTATAGATGAAAGAATTTTACTCGTGGGGATTAATGAAGATGATGTTCGCATTCGCAAAGAGTATGCCCTAAATTCTGCCATATCAGATCGCGATTTAGCTCAACTGCTATTAAAATTACAGACTTATAAAGCGAGAGTCATTGGTCTGGATATCTATAGAGATTTACCTGTTAACCCTGGCCATGCTGAACTACTTACAGCTTTTCAAAGCGTCCAAAATTTAATTGCTATTGAAAAAGTATTACCCGACCAAGTGCCTCCACCTCCCACATTATCACCCGCACAACTTGGTTTTGCAGATCAAATTATTGATAGCGATGGCAAATTAAGGCGAAGCTTGTTGTCAACACCATCATCTGGTGGATACAAGTTATCTTTGTCTTTACGTTTGGCGGAAGTTTATTTAGCCCAGCAAGGAATTACTTTAGAAAATGGTATTCGCGATCGCGCTACTATCAAGTTGGGCAATACTGAGTTACCCCGGTTTTTCCCAAACTCTGGGGGATATGTGGGAACTGACGCAGGTGGCGTTCAGGTACTGCTCAATTTTCGCAGTGGTAGAGCCAGATTTAGAACTTTATCTTTGTATGACCTCAAAAATGATAAATTCAATCCAGACTGGATACGCGATCGCATAGTCATTATTGGCATCACTTCCCCTAGTCGGAAAGACTTTATTACAACTTCAGCCATTGAATCTATTCAACCTGCTACCGGACAAGTTTACGGATTAGAGATTCAAGCACACGCTGTTAGCCAAATTATCAGTGCAGTGCTAGACTCTAGACCACTCTTAAAAACTTGGCAGGATGGATGGGAATATATCTGGATTATCGCTTGGGGTATTTTAGGAATTGCTAGTGCTAGGTTAACCAATTCTTCTCTGAGTAATTTTTTAGTTATTGTTTTTGCTAGCTGTAGCCTGGTAGCTGTTAGTTATTTCTTACTCATTTGGGGTTGGTGGGTTCCGGTAGTTCCCACACTTCTAGTTTTAATTTTAAATGGTATCGAACTTACGGCTTTATATCAAAATTATCAAACTTTACACTTAGGAATAAAAGCCCGTCAAGCTATAATTGAACGCACATTTGAAACGATTCACAATGGCCCCTTGCAAAACCTTGCTAAAGTATTGAAACTTTTACGAGATAAAGATTTATCAACCAGCCAATTACTAGCAGAAATAGAACAAGAACTAGAAAAATTAAATCGGGAGTTACGAGGAATTTATGAATTTTTGCAAAGAGAACCAATAGACCAAGATGCCAGACTTTATTTAGGAAACAGTCTAGTCCTCAACTTAAAAGACCCTCTTCACGAAATTCTTTATCAAGTTTACACCTATACCTTAGAGCGAGAGTTCCCCTGTTTTCAAAGCATCAGGATTAAAATTCGTAACTTTGAACCGATAAATGAACAACACTTGACTATTGAACAAAAGCAAAGTCTTTGTCGATTTCTAGAAGAGGCTTTATGCAATGTTGGTAAACACGCTACAGGAGCAACTCGTCTCGAAGTGACTTGTTCTTCATCTGAAGGTTGGTACACTCTAAGCATTGTCGATAACGGTTTAGGTATAACTTCATCTACAGAAGGTCGTGGTACTCAACAGTTTAGAAACTTAGCTCGACAATTCAAAGGCAAATTTCGGCGTGTATCTCTTTCTCCTAGAGGTACTCTTTGCGAGTTGTCTTGGCCAATGCCAAAGTCTTGGCTGTAACCATTAGCCAAGGAGAGAAGTCTCTAGTAAAATCGGGTCTTGTCAGCTTTTGGCGAGCGGGGAAGGTTACGCCTTTTAAGGCAAAACGAAGATATTTCAATTTGTATACACGTGAATTTCTTTAGAAGATCCTTATATTTGAATTGTATTTTACTGACATTAACGCCATGTACAGAGGTGCAGAGGAAAATGACTAAGTTTTGGTAATAAAACTGCTGTTAATACTTTAGCTGTAACTACACAAAATATTACTAAATTAATTTGTGAATGAAAGGTAAAAAAATTTAGGTCAAACTTATTCATATCTTTATGACTATAAAGTAATAAAAGTGTAGTATTAATATGTATTCTAAAAATACAAAAGTAACTTATAGGTTCTTCTGTATATTTTTTTGATGAAATTAAATAAGATTTAAAGTTTTTTTAATGATTTGATTACCACAATATTGAAGGAGGAAAGATGGTCATGCACGCATCTTTAATTAACAAAAATCAATGTGAAAAAACGGGAGAATTAAAATGTTCAATTTGTAGTTTAGTCACTAACTCTAACTGTAAAATAGATCCAAGGATGGATGACAAAAATAAATCCTTGCATAAATTTTTACATAGTAGTATTTTAACAAGTTGTATTTTGAGTGCGATTCTAGGTGTAAGTCAGACTGCACTGGGTGGGTATCAACCACCCAAAGATCAAAAACCCCCAAGCGGTTATTCAGACTCATCAGGTGTCAGAGGAAGTTGCAGTGCTACCACGCCCATACTACTAGCCCCTATAACCCATGTAGGACTAACTACTTCAACTCACCCTACCTTTGTTTGGTTTGTACTTGATAACCAGTCTGTACCGATACAATTTAGCCTCTACGAATTCGATACAAACCTCAAACCCAAAAAGCTCAATAGCTATACACAGATATTCTCAAGTTCATCGGGACTGATACAGCGATCCTTATCAAATGACTTACCAGGCTTAAGTGTAGGTAAAAGATATCTCTGGCAGTTGCAAAGTTTGTGTAACCCTAACCGCCCTTCTCATAATCCAATTGCCAGAGCAGAAATAGAAGTTGTACCAGTACCTCAAACTCTTTTCAATGACTTGGCTACTACTAAGGATCGATTCAGCAAAGCCGATTTGTATGGGAAATATGGTATGTGGTACGACGCTATCAAAGAAGTTCTTCCATCTACTTCCCAAGAGGAACTTAGTCAAGTCTTTATCAGTTTGTTAGCTAGTCTTGCCCAATCAGAGAAACCAGTAGAACGGAAGAATTTAACCGATATCGCTTTTATCGATGGGAGGTAGGGAGTAGAGACGCGATTAATCACGTCTCTACATGGGTGGGGAGATGAAGAAAATTTATCTCCTTGTCTCCTTGCTTAAAACCAATTTCCCACAAGTATAAATGCTGCCCAGTATGCAGGATGAGAAAATGCTCCATCACTTGCAATCAGCGATCGCTGTGCTATGCGTAGAGCCTCGGCTTTACTTACACCAGAATGACACCAAGCTTCATAAAACTTAGTTACTAAATTAACAGTAGCAGCATCGTTAATCAACCATAAGGGAGCTATGGCAGTTTTTACACCAGCCTGTACTGCAACTCCAGCAAATCCAAAAACGGCATTATCTTTGCCAATGGCGCTTTCACAAGCAGTCAGCATCAGTAAATCTATGGTTTTATTCTCGTGATTGAGACTACGGAGAATACGGGTTAATTCAGTAATGGTGAGCTTTTGATTATCACCTGTTACCAAGAAAGTATCATCAGCGAGCTGGCCAAATTCACCATGTGTAGCAATGTGAATAATGGGGTAAAAACTTTGGTGGAGTTCTGATTCGAGGCGATCGCGTGTAAAATTCTCATCTAACAACTGCTTGCTATCTGGAATCTGTTGTTGAACTTGACGGATTTCTGCGGCGACGTGACTCAAAGCCTCACATTTGCAACCTTCAACCTTGGCATTTTTAGTTAAGCCAACAACTAACGCCCGCATTTTTTTGCTTGATATTTGCAGATTTGTCAGACTTAGGCTAGGAGTAGTGGCGATCGCATACTTTTCAATCAAAAATTTTTCACCATCATGCAGCGCCGCCATTGGTACACTCCGAAGAATTCCATCTGGGATGAAAACTAGAGTTTTGATCTGCAAAGACTCTAAATCATTGACAAAAGGTCGAATAATTAAGTCATAAACCTTTTGTGCTTGCTGGGGATTGTAAGTGATATCTCCATAATTTTCTAAACCTATGCGAAATTTATTTACCTCTTCCCTGAGAGCTTGGTTATCAATATCTATCCACTTAAATTTTTGATATTTATGAGGTAAATTCACTATGATGGCAGCTTGTTTATCCAGAATAATAGAGTGGAAAATTGCCGTTTTAGTTTCTAAGAAAACTGAATTATATTGATTTGGCAATACACTAGATAACTGATAATCTGCAACATGATAATTTTGCATTTCTATCATTTGCAAATCATCAATAGCAGCAATTACATCATTGAGATTACTACCTGAATTGTTAATATTTTGTTTTAATAGACTGAGCTTTTTGTCAATATGTTGACGATACAATATTTCTATACAATATTGAATATCAACTTGCTGATATCCGTGCTTATTACAAATATCTCCATTAATTTCTTTTAAAATCTTAGATGTTGGTTGAAAGTGTTGCTGGTTATCAAATTTATATAGAATATCTGCTTGTTGTACTACAGTAGTTTCCTCGCCAAATTTTATCTGCAAAGTTCTCGATAAAATCTGATTTAACTCTAAGCACAAAATTAGACCATAAATAAATAACCACATTAAAAACTGCTTTTTACTTGGCATAAGAGCATTTGATTAGGGATGTTCTATAGTGAATATGACAAAATACTTATCAAACGACAGTTAGTTTGGCAGAACAGCACCAATAATTCTCAGTTCAGTAGCCAAAGGCAAAGAGAAAAGCTTGGAAGCTCATCCTTACCTTTATATTAAAATTTATTTTGCACACCAGCTTTTTTAGAAAATAATTATTTATATTGAGATTATCACTAATTTTTTCAATAAATGAATTAAATGATTTACAATTTTTGATATACAACAGATGTGTTGTTTAAATACTTTTTCAACGGAAAAAGATTCCTTGTATTTGACAACAAGTTTAATTTACTTGAACTACATGCAATGTAAGGTTTGAGGATTGCTAAACTCCTACATTGCGGTCTAGTTATCTGAAAATTACTGTCAATATCCCTCTTCTGTCACTCTCCGGAAGAGCGATCGCTAGAAGCCTCATGAGCCAATCAATACAAGCTATACTATTAGAAAAAAATAGATCTTGTATTTGTTATTAGAAAATAATCGCGCTATTGCTTGCTATACAAAAGCTCTAGAATTCAGAAATGGCAAATATTTTCGGAAAGTGACAGAAGAGGGATAAATGTCTTTACTTGAACGCACCGAGACGAATGGGATGTTGATTTCTAACTAATACTGCAAACCAAGTGAAGATTTACTGAGCAGGAATCATGTATTTTTTACGTGTTTGTGTGTATAAAAAAAACAAGGATAATCACCATGATTAACAAAATTTTGAGTTTTGTAGAAGTTCAAAAAAACCAGACAAATGGTGTATTTGGGCTGAATTTCGCCAGTTCTGTGACTATCAGTCCTGACGGCGAATTCTTATATGCAACAGCATTAGATAATCAGTTGACGGAATTCTTTAATGAGTCAGCGATCGCCGTATTTCGACGGGATCAAACTACAGGTAAGCTAAATTTTGTAGAAGTACAACAGGATGATACAGACGATATCGATGGGCTGGGTGGTGCTTATTCGATCGCCATTAGCCCTGATGCTAACTTTCTGTATGTAGCTGGATCTGATGATGCAGCGATCGCTATATTTTTGCGGGATACGACTACAGGCCAGTTGAGTTTTGTAAACTTTCTACAAGATAATGAAGTACTGAGTGGTGTTACCGCCATCACCATCAGTCCTGACGGTCAATTTCTCTATGCAACAGCTTCCGATGAAGATGCTATTGCAGTATTTAAACGAGATGCGATCGTTGGTGAACTGAGTTTTGTAGAACTTCAACAAGATGATACAGAGGATGTGGATGGGCTTGATGGTGCTTACTCCCTGATTATTAGCCCTGACGATAGATTTCTTTATGCAACTGGAATTGATGATGCAGCTGTAGCAGTATTTGAACGCGACCTGATTACCGGTGAACTGAATTTCGTAGAAGTTCAAAAAGATTACACAGATAGTATTGATGAGCCTTTTATTCCCTACTCTCTTACCATCAGCCCCGATGAGAAATTCCTTTATGGGGTTGGAGTTAGTGGTGTCATAGGAGTGTTTAGGCGTAACACAACCACAGGTGAATTGAGTTTAGTAGAACTTCAAGAAGATGCTGCATCCGATACTGATGGACTAGCTGGTGTAAATGCCATCAGTATCAGCCCCGATGGTAAGTTCTTGTATGCTGCTATATTTCCAGATGACTCAGTGGCAGTATTTCGTCGGGATGCAACCACAGGTAAACTGACTTTCATAGAAGTTCAACAAGATAATACCGACGGTGTAGATGGGCTAGATGGTGTTTTCTCCCTCACCACCAGCCCTGATAGTAAATTTATCTATGCAGCAGGATTTGGGGATTCGGCTGTAGCGGTGTTTAGCCAGAATGCCCTTCCTACTTCCACAGATACCAACATCTACACTCAGCCAGACAGCCTCTACACCTTTAAAGCAGCTGACTTTCCTTTTAATGATGCTGACAGTGACGACAGTTTGCAAGCAGTGAAAATTGTCACGCTACCGCAATTGGGAAAGCTGTTTCTAGATAGCAATGACGATCAAAAGCTCACTGATGGCGAACTGATTGTGGTTGGACAAACTATTCAGATCGAAGAATTGAGCGAGTTAAAGTTCAAAACTGATGAAACTGCGATCGGTGATAATTATGCTAGTTTTCAGTTTCAAGTTAATGATGGTGCAGAAGATAGCGCTGAAGTTAATAAATTAACTATCAATGTTCAGAGAACGTCAATAACCGACGATAAAGATGATGATGTTCAGGAACCATCAGTAATCGACAGTAAAAATGATATTCAAGGAACAGTATTAATCAACAGTAAAGATGATATTTTTACTATCAAAAATTCAAATATTACTGCCAAAGCAAAACTCCAATTTCAAGTGACCAACTATAGTTCAAGTATCATCTATGAATTAGGAGTATTTAACGTTGATGATGCACAAGGTAATATTGGCGGTATAGCTCCAGGTACAAATGATTACACTCGCATAGCATTAGGACGATCCAAGGTAGTTTTATTTTCTCTAGCTAATCCACCCAATGGTTTTAATCCCACCAAACTGACAAGAATACTAGAATTTAATTCTGGGGAAAATCTCAGATTTTATTTAATACCTAATAGCACAACTCATTCGGTATTATCGGGACAACTTTCCTTCTCAGAAGTGGTATTTTTATCACCGGAAAATATTCAGGTAGCAAATAATGGCTTCTCTTTGAAATACTCAGATTTTGCGGTAAAAATTGAAACTACACAACAAAATTTCCCCCCAGGTATAACTCTTCAAGAAAAACATCAAGGTGAAGTGATTGATTTGCGGGGAGCAAGGCAATTAGTGAAAGCTGATTTTATTCTCAATAGAGAAGCAGCTTTTGATAATTTTGTTGGCTTTTATCAAGTAGTTGATGAAAATGGTGGGATTGATAGCGACGGGAATGGTACAGCAGATATCTTAGTCGGGCAGCATGGTTATACGCAAGCGGCGGTGCGTGGACGTGTCAGTGGGATTGACTTGAGTGCGAGCAACCAAAGTACAGCAACTTACACTGGTACTTTTGAACCTGGATCTATTTTCGTACCATTTATCATCGTTAATAGTACACCCGATACTATTTTGAATGGAGATTTTGATAACGATCCGGCAGTTTACTTTCCATTTTTAGGTGCTAACACTGACAAGACAGATCATGTCCACTTATTGGGTAATAATACCTTTGGTTTTGAGGATCTAATCAATGGCGGGGATAGAGATTATAACGATGTAATTGTGCGGGTTAATTTAAGTTTAGTGGTCTAATTGGCGTTGCATAACAATACCTTTGCCAATTTACGAGGGTGATTAGATGTCCAAACTCTTATTCCTCCGAAGCTGGGCAAAAACAATCAGTTCTAAAAATTCCTTTCAGGTTTCCCGCAAGGTATTTTTTAGTGTATTGCATAGAGGATAAAGGTTCTGACAGTTCAAGCTCCCTTATAAGCTGAAGGTTTATGTATGGGTAATTTTGCCAGTTTTTGCCAAAATTTTTCTAGACTCTTATTTTGGCAAAGGTATTGGCATAACAATACCTTAGCCAAAATAAGAGGGTGAAGAGAGAGGGCTGATGTAGTAGAGTTATTGTCTTCCCAAACGACAACTCAAAACCCACAATCAACCCATGCCCGACATCTTATCACTCCTGCAATGCCTCCTGCCGCAGATAAACGCGACAACGATGCGGCAATTAAATCAAATCATCCTGGCAATGTTAGCTATGAGTGGTCGAGTCACGATGTTGGGAATTGCCCGTTGGACAGGGGAACGCGGTAGCTATCGGACAATAGGAAGATTTTTCAAGGACAGTCATACCTTGGGCAACATTGTTTTGGCTGTTTTTTCGTCAACATTTGTGGCGAGAGCAGGATGTGTATTTGCTTGCAGGAGATGAAGTTGTAGTTAGTAAATCGGGTAAGCAAACATACGGGGTAGATAGATTTTTTTCTAGCTTGAGCAGTAAACCAATTAATGGTTTATCTTTCTTCGCATTGTCATTAGTAAGTGTGTCAGGAAGACAGTCATTTCCTATTGGGATAGAACAGGTAATCAAAAGTGATCCCCAAATAAATAGCACCAGACCAATCAAAAAAATAAAACCCAAAGACAAACGTGGAAGGGGACGACCAAAAGGCAGTAAAAATAAAAATAAAGCCGAAGTGATATTAACATCTGAACTATTGTTAATTAAAAAGATGATTAAGTCACTATTCGAGCTAGCAGCTAACTTTATCCCCTTGACTTACTTAGTAGTAGACGGTCATTTTGGTAATAACAATGCCTTGCAGATGGCACGACAAGTTAACTTGCACATAATTTCCAAGCTCCGCCATGATTCAGCATTATACATTCCTTATGAAAATCCTGACTCGAATAAACGTTCTCGTCGTAAATACGGAGAAAAACTAGACTACCGTAATCTACCTGAGAAATATTTGTGTAAAAGTGATATTGAAGATCGAATTCTTTCCTGTATTTATCAAGCTACTCTTCTTCACAAAGAATTTGCCCAGTCTCTCAATGTAGTTATTTTAGTCAAAACTAATCTTAAAGCCAATACACGTAGCCATGTAATTTTATTTTCCAGCGACTTAGATTTGACGGCTGACAAAATTATTGACTATTACAAGCTTCGTTTCCAAATCGAGTTTAATTTTCGGGATGCCAAGCAATTCTGGGGCTTAGAAGATTTTATGAATTCTTCCCAAACTGCTGTGACTAATGCTGCTAATCTTGCATTCTTTATGGTTAATTTATCCCATCATCTTCTCGCTGATTTCCGTAAACATAATCCTGGTTCTGGCATTATTGATCTGAAAGCTTATTACCGTGGTTTTCGATATGTCCGTGAAATGTTAAAAATACTTCCTCAAAAGCCTGAGCCTATTTTATTAGCGCAAATTTTTGCCAAGCTTACTTCCCTGGGACGTATTCATACCGTTTCCACAGGTATTGAACCCTCGTAAATTGGCTAAGGTATTGCATAAGAGAGCGATTTTTTCCGGAGAGATGGGTGCGTTTGGAATCATAATTTGGTTCTTGGCAACTTTTGGTAATTGCTTGTTGGGGTGTTGGGGTCATCTTTTCAGGATTCATTCAAGTGAAAGCCCAGTCTCGATTACACTCCGCTTGCCACGCCTCAATCTCACCATCTATAAAAAGAAGTCAAAAACAATACGATATTTTGCTTGACAACTTATATAACTATATGGTTATATAAATTATATAAGGTTAACTTGCCTTGAACAACGATTAACCTCGGAATTAAACATTATGACTATTTCTCTGCAACAACGCCAAAGTAGTAACAATCTTTGGGAGAAATTTTGCAATTGGATTACCAGTACTGACAACCGTATGTACATTGGTTGGTTTGGCGTACTGATGATTCCCACACTCTTAACGGCAACCATTTGTTTTATCATCGCTTTTATTGCCGCACCACCTGTAGACATAGATGGTATTCGTGAACCTGTCGCTGGTGCTTTGCTCTATGGCAATAACATCATTACTGCTGCGGTTGTGCCTAGTTCCAATGCCATTGGTCTGCACTTTTATCCTATTTGGGAAGCGGCTAGCTTAGATGAGTGGTTATATAATGGCGGCCCTTACCAGTTGATTATTTTCCACTTTCTGATTGGTATTTTCTGCTATATGGGTCGGCAGTGGGAATTATCTTATCGCTTAGGGATGCGTCCTTGGATTTGTATCGCCTACAGCGCACCTGTTGCTGCTGCCACTGCGGTACTATTAGTCTACTCTGTGGGTCAAGGCTCTTTTTCTGACGGTCTACCTTTAGGGATTAGTGGTACTTTCAACTTCATGTTTGTACTGCAAGCAGAACACAACGTTCTTATGCACCCATTACATATGTTGGGAGTAGTTGGTGTCTTTGGTGGTGCTTTATTCGCTGCCATGCACGGTTCTCTAGTCACTTCGTCTTTAGTCCGGGAAACTTCTGAAGCTGAATCCCAAAACTACGGTTACAAATTTGGTCAAGAAGAAGAAACTTACAATATTGTTGCGGCTCACGGTTATTTCGGCAGATTGATCTTTCAATACGCATCTTTTAATAATAGTCGTGCTTTACACTTCTTCTTAGGTGCTTGGCCAGTAATTGGTATCTGGTGTGCTGCCTTAGGCGTATCTTCTTTTGCCTTTAACCTCAATGGTTTGAACTTTAATCAGTCCCTTCTTGATTCTCAAGGTCGTGTAATTAATACTTGGGCTGATGTTTTAAACCGCGCTAACTTGGGAATGGAAACAATGCATGAACGCAACGTTCACAACTTTCCCTTAGATTTAGCTGCTGGAGAGATTCAACCTGTAGCTTTGGTTGCTCCTGCTATTCACGGTTAATTAATTCTGAGTTCTGTTCGTTTTAATTCCTCAAAAATAGTGTAAGCAACCCAAGTTAAAAGGCTTCGGGTTGCTTTTTATAAGAAAAATATTATCTTAATACGCCTATGGAGACTTTTCCTTAGAAGCGCTGGGGCTAAGAATCATCAACTGCTCACCGCCACCTTCTCTAACAGCCAGAACTAAGGGACGAGGACGTTTTTTAGGATCTGAATTTGGGGGTAATCCTTGAAAAAGGTAGAGCCACCCTTTACTGCTGACGAGTAAACGCCAATCGCCAATTTGAGATGAACTACCAGGAATTTTAACCTCTGACCCCCGCAAGTAATTCTCAAAAAGTCCTACATCTCCAATAATGCGAACTTTGTCTGACAAAGAATAAGTTTTATCTTTCGGGCTATATCCTAACCCCAATCCTTTTTCAGGCTGAACTAATGTAATGACAGGTAGAAGAGAAGTGTCATTAAACATAGCTTCCCAAGCGTCTGCCTCTCCCTTCCATCGTGCTATCCAAAATAAAACTGTTAAAATACAAGCTACTATTACTAAATCTCTAAGTAATGGTGAGTTTAAGCTTTTAACAATCTGCCTGTGTACAATACTTAGCCAGCTATCAACATTTCCTCGTCGATTGTTTCTAGGAGAAAAATTCTCTAATCTCATTGAAGTCCCCTTTAGCAAAACAGGAACTAGAACAATTGAGCCAAGGATTAATAGCAGGGTTAATAAAAATGCCTGCCAGCTTCCAAGGAAAACTTGGATTGGAATAATGAAAAATGATTGTGTAGGTAGATCGAGTGATAGGATATTTATCCGAAAAGAGCCAAAATATGCCCAGCGATAAATCCAACCTGTAAAGTAGAGAGCAATACTAAAAAGAGTGAGCGCACCAGCAAATGCGCCTAAAATTTTAGATTCATTAGTGGTTTGAGAAGTTTCAGACATGGAAGCCTCAGCTACAAAACTGACAAAACTATATTCAGCGAGTATAGAAGGGCTAGTAGGTCATCCTTGATGATTGCCGGATAAACTTCACAATTAACTATTGAAAACGCCTTCGTAAAACTTGAAAATATCTATCCGGGAATCGACGATTAAGGGCTACTAGTAATTGGTTGAATAAAAAGATTTACCTGCCAAAATTGCAACATTATTATGAATTATATATTGACATAAAACTGGTAATAGGAATACTCCATCTTGCTGCTAATACTGACTCAGGCTAGCTAATTGTTAACTTTTAATGAAGTTTGTGTTTATTAAAATTCTCCTCACAACTTCTTCAAGTTTGTAACCTATGCTCCAAACATACTTAGGAAATTGCTGAAGAGTGCCAAAAATTATGTACATCCCTTATATGAAGCTAGTTAATATACTTTTAGCTACAACAATTGGGTTTGGAGGGTGTGCCGCAGTAGTTTCTACTTCCAAAACTAAACTAGCTCCAGTAGCAGTAGTTTCTGCTTCTAAAACTAAACTAGCTCCAGTAATAGTCGCACAGTCACAAGTGCAGAACGTCTCAGCCGTAATGCCTGCTTCTACGGAAGTTACACTCAAAAGCGGCGGCTCTAAATTTGGCAAGCTAACCGCTATTAACCCCAAGGGACGGAAGTTTACACTACTTCTACAAAATGGGAAGCCTGAGTTAATCCCCATTGCTCAAGTTGCAATAATTAGGTTTTGGAGCATCGATCCGATTACAGGTAAACGTCTAAGTCCTTTACAAGGCGGAGAGGCAAGAAACTGGTCTAATATTCCATTGGCAAACGTGACGATTCAACCCAATGGAAATCGCGCTGAGATCAGACTACCGTGTGTAACAGATTCTGATGTGTGCAAAAGACCAATTGCTAGCTATACGGTTACGGAATTGTTATTTCCTGATGGAAATAAAGTGACCTTAAGTGTTGTTGTTGCTAGGTGAACATAAAACTTGTTGAACAGATTAGCTTAAGCAATGTTTTGAACCTCAATCAAATCAGTAAATATCAATTTTTGTGAGTGAGCTAAAAGGTATTTCCTATGCGCCTTCTGTATGTTGTTAAAAAAACAGGCATCAAAGCCTTACCGCTTCTTACTTTTCTACTTTTCTTAGTAATTCAGCCTCGAAATGATCAAGCCAGTGCGCTGCTGAATCTGAAAGCAAGCAGCGGTTCAAAGATCAGTCTTTTAAGGGGAATTCAGGAGGAACAGTCAATACAGGAGATTTTCAAAGATGCTGGATGGATCTTTTATCCTGATGGCAAATTTATCTTTATACCCTCCCAGGTAAATTCCTCTCGTGTTAAACTACCACCAATTTCAGGAACTTATACACAGTTTGAAGATAGGTTGGAGTTCCAAGCAGAGCAACAATCATCAAGTTTGCGAGTTTCCCTGGATGGTGTTATTCGTAAGGACGATGAACACTGGGTTTTAGATGCCATTTATACCAACTCAAGCTGGCAAGATCCTCGCCAGATAGCTAGAGTTACCCAGCAGTCTCTAACCCAGCTACCTCCTGGAACAGTTAAACAACCAGCTATTGAGAAAACACCTGTTTCTCAACCGCTTCCAGCCGCAATTAAAATACCGATACGTATATTTGATGTTACTTTTGAGGGCAAAACAGAGGCTGGTGCTTTTAGTAGGCTTCCCGGCTTTCTTTTTATCACTCTTGGTAAGGATGAACGTCTTTCAAATGTTTCTTTTCTAGTCGATCCAGATTTACCCATAACTCACGGTAAATTTAATTGGAGTACGGGAGATTTACCAAATCCTAGTATTCAGATTCAGGGTAATATTAGTAGCCAACTTCAAATTGAGTTTAAGCCTGGAAAAAAAATGGGTGCGATCGCATGGTGGACTTTACCTTCTGTTAGATCCACGTCTACCGATCCTGTACCTGTTATGGGTGAAGCCGCAACGGCGATGCTTTCTATCCAGGGTGAGCAGGTTACGGGAGAAGTTCATGCTAGAGGGATTTCTCCTTATGATGATCAACCCAGCACCTACGAAGCGAAAATTACAGGCAGAATTCAGAAAAGCCAATTGACTGAGCAATTGCGTACTTCTCTTAATGCATCTGGCTTTAACGGACGATGGAATACAAGTGGTGAAGAGAAAGGAAAAGAGTTTGGACAGATTGAGTTCGAGATGAATGGTCAGCAGGTCAGGGGGACTTTCAAGGGGCAAGGTAGTGGAACTATTGAGGGCAGAATTGTAAGTCAGAATCGACTGGAGTTTACCTGGAAGGACAATCAGCGAGGGCAGGGTAAGGGCTTCCTTAGATTAATCGGAGGTACTCTAGTTGGGCTTTGGAATACCCAGGATTCCAAAACAGCCAGCCCTCTGATTGCTACTTGGCAATTACCTGCCTCCTTGTCTACTCAAGCTCTCACTCCATTAGATATCAAATACCTTCGTAGACTAGGAGATGAACTTGGCTCTGAAGGACGCTGTGAACAGGCAGAAGCCCTACTGGATAAGGTATTCACTTTTTATAGAGATGAACGGCACAAAGGAACTGTTTCATTGTTTGAGCAACAATGGAATGCCCTCTCAGAATCATGGAATCTTAGTCTTACTTCAATACCATGCAACTTCCAACTTGGCGACTACGATAATCTAGTGGATAGCCTAAATCACTATGCAGATATCCAGCTTTTTCTTCAACCAGAAACATCGGCAGGCAGACTTTATAGACAACGTACAGCCAGTCTTACCAAACATTTGAAGTCTAGTTTAAAAACACTAGCAATTTTGCAAAATGGTTTTGCTGAGATGAAGAAGCTTGCTAGTGGCAATCATTTCATCGGTATAATTGGTATTGGTTTAGAAAAAGATGAAACAACTCAAAACCTGGTTATCTGGAAAGTATTTAAAGGCAACCCTGCTGAAAAAGCAGGTATTTTGCCTCAAGATATTTTATTGAAAATTAATGGACGTAGTACTGAGGGTATGAACGATGATCAGGCATCTGAAAAACTGCGAGGTGCACCAGATACACCAGTCACAGTTACGGTGCGACGAGCGAATCAAGAAATAGATTTCAAACTTGTTCGGGATCAAGAAGAGATTTATCCTGTTGCTCGTCAAGAAGAATTTATTCAAGCATTGACGTTTCGTGTTAATTACTTAGCAAATTTACAGGCAAGGTTAAAGACGCAACTCGAACAACTTGCTGACATAGAGACGAAAATTTCTCAAAGGCAAGCAGATCCTGTTGAAGCTTGGATTACTCTCACTAAAATCCTCAAAAGCCAAAAAGCCCAACTAGATTCTGAGACGGATGATATCTTTGCACAGGAGAGGATTCTACATAAGGGACAGACAGCACTAGCTCTCCTGCAAGATTTTGATACTATTATTCAAGCTTTTCCAAGGGACTGTGATGCTTATAAACTTAATGAGATAAACATAAGTCAGGCAAGATATCTGGAAAAACGTATTGAACAGACTCTCGAAAGCAGCCACAATTTAACATTAGTAGAAAAAACACTTTTCGGTGGAAATTTGTATTTAGCTCTTCCCCTTTATAGTCTCTCTGTTGAGCTAGATTGTGAGCATAAAACCCTAGCAAAAACTGATGCCAAAAAACAATTTGAAGATAACAAACGCCAAGCCACAGAAACAGCAAACAAGCTGGATAGAGACATCGAGCGTTGGCGGAAAAAGTTGGTCGATGATGCCCCAAAAATTGAAGCATTAGATAAAGGACAGCCCTTTTTCCAGAAGTTAATTTCGTTACTAGTCGAATTAGGTGATGAAAAAGGTGCGCTAGTTGCCTCAGAGAAGTCTAGAGCTAGAGCGTTGGCAGATTTGTTGGCAACTAGACTCTCGACTACTTCCACTCAAACTAGTGCTGAATCACCAACCCTTGAGCAAATTCAGAAGATTGCCAGAACACAAGCTGCTACTCTAGTTCAATATTCAATTATTGAAAACGCTGGCAAGGAGCCATATCTGTTTATCTGGGTAGTTCAGCCTACGGGACAAGTCAACTTTAAGCAGGTTAGCCTGAAGTCCCTAGAGCAGAAGAAAACCACTCTTGAAAGTTTAATTGCTGAAACTCGTAAAGCCATTTTTGAACAACGAGATAATAGTCAAGCAAATAACCCTACTGCTTATTTTCAACAGCTTCATGAGTTGCTGATTCAACCAATCTCTGAACTTTTACCATCAGATCCCAATGCCCACATCATTTTTATACCTCAAAAAGACTTATTTCTTGTTCCTTTTCCAGCACTCCTGGATGCTGACGGAAAGTATCTGATTGAGAAACATACTATTCTTACAGCTCCTTCCATTCAGGCTTTAGACTCAACCCATCGACTGCGACAACAAAATGCTGGAGTCTCAAAACAGAATTTAGTTGTTGGTAATCCTGTGTATGCGCCAAGACCTAAACCACTAGATGATCTCAAAAATTGGGAACAGGGAGCTAAGGACATCGCAGCACAGTTGAATACTCAAGCCATAATTGGCAGGGATGCAACCAAGGCAACCATTCTGAAGCTTCTACCTCAGGCTCGGATTATCCACCTGGCAACTCACTCAGGGTTTGACGAAGAGCATCCGTTGGATAGTTGGATTGCCTTAACCCCAGAGGGGAGTAATGATAATGGAGAACTTACGGCTGGCAAACTCCTCAATTTGTATGCTCCCCCAAAAGGTAGTCCTCTACATGCTGAACTAATAGTTCTTGCAGCTTGTGAAACTGGGCAAGGTAAAATAACAGGAGATGGAGTGAATGGGCTGTCTCGGTCTCTCATTGCTGCTGGTATTCCGAGTGCAGTTGTTTCATTATGGTCAGTAAATGAAGTGCCAACAATCTTTTTGATGAAAGAGTTCTACAAAGCTCTTCCATCTGGTAAGGCGCAGGCTTTACGACAAGCTATGCTAGCAACCATGAAGGAATATCCTAATCAGGTTACAACTTGGGCAGGATTTACACTTATTGGTGAGGCTAAGTAAGTATCTCTGAATTTTCACAGGCTACATAGTAAATTTTTATTACTATGTAGTCATATAATGATTTAATTTGGAGTTAGCCATGATGTTATTCCGACAACTCTTTGACCCAAAAACAAGCACCTATACTTATTTAATTGCTGATTTAGGGACTAAAACGGCGATTTTAGTCGATTCGGTATTAGAACAGGTGGAGCGCATTCGTCAGAGGTTAAGGTCGAATACCATTTGTCAATAAGCAATAGTACTTAAAATATTGCTGAAATCCTGGTCGGAAACACAATTTTTGAGCAGCCGATCGCTTAATCTTGATACGAATGATTCATTCTTGAACCATAAATTAAGTACAATAGTTAACTTAATACCTGTATCTTCTCTAATTTTTCAGCATAATTTCTAATTGACAAAAATAAAATTACTTTAACCTCTCACCGATGGGTGGAGCGCGATCGCCAATTTATCGACGAGTACGATGCGCTCATTTAACGATCGCAGAGTTCATCGAGATTTCAATTGATTTGGACTTTCTGCGTCGCCAAACTTTGTAGTATAAAATCGGCACAGCAGAGCGGGATAACAGTAAAGATGCTACTTCTCCTGCCATCAAGGAAATAGCTAATCCCTGAAAAATGGGGTCAGTCAAAATAATTGCAGAGCCTACTATTACTGCTGCTGCGGTTAGTAACATCGGACGAAACCGGACTGCTCCAGCATCAATTACTGCCTCTTCTAATGGCATTCCTTCTTGCAATCGCAATTCAATAAAATCTACCAAAATGATGGAATTTCTCACCACAATTCCGGCTCCGGCGATGAAGCCAATCATTGAAGTAGCACTGAAAAAAGCTCCCATCAACCAGTGACCGGGCATAATTCCTACTAGTGAAAACGGAATTGCTGCCATAATCACTAGGGGGGTAATAAAAGATTGAAACCAACCCACTACTAGAGCATAAATTAGTATCAGGACTACAGCAAAAGCAATTCCCAAATCACGGAAGACTTCATAAGTGACGTGCCACTCTCCATCCCATTTGATAGCGTAGGTTTCGGTAGTGGGAGGCTGCTCTGTTAAATAGGTAGCGATGGAATAACCCATTATCTGGGAGAGTTTATCAATTTTGGATTGCACATTGAGCATGGCATATACCGCACTCTCGACTCTACCGGAGACATCGCCAATCACATAAACTACAGGTTTCAAGTTCTTATGATAAATGCTGCGATCGGCGATAGTTTTTTCAGTTTTTATCAGGTCGATCAATGGTACTAAATTATTATTTACTCCCTTGAGCTTGAGTGATTTGAGGTCTTCTAAGCTAGTGCGATTTGCTTGGTTAAATCGAAGATTTATTCCCATATCTTCACGAGCATTATCATCGTGCAACAAACCCGCATTCTTACCAGAAAGATCCATTTGCAAGACTTCAGAAATTTGTAGTGGACTAATACCATTGAGTGCTGCTTTTTCGCGGTCAATAACCAAATGGTATTCTGTCTGCGGTGACTCCATATACCAGTCCACATCCACAATATCGGCAGTTTCTTTGTACAATTGACGAATTTGGCGGGCTAGGTCAATTTGTTGGTTGTAGTCGCTGCCGTAGACTTCTGTCACCAGAGTTTGCAATACTGGTGGCCCAGGTGGAATTTCCGCAACTTGGATGCGAGCCTCGTATTTATCTGCGATTTTCTTTAAGTTTGGACGAATAGCTTTGCTAATTTCATGGCTTTGGCGTTGACGTTCTCCTTTGGGTAAGAAATTTACTTGAATATCTGCGACATTTGCACCAGAACGCAGAAAATAATGCCGCACCAACCCATTAAAGTTATAAGGTGAAGCAGTGCCAATATAACTTTGATAGTTAGTGACTTCTGGAACAGTTGTGAGATATTGCCCCATTTCTCGCGTTACTCTGGCAGTCTGTTCTAAAGTTGTTCCTTCTGGCATATTTAGAACGATTTGCAACTCACTTTTGTTGTCGTAGGGCAACATTTTCAGAATCACCAGCCGAAATCCTGCCAGTCCCATTGCCGCAATTAATAGGGCTATTGTTCCGCCAATAAAGATATTTCCCCACTTTTGATTCTCAATTAGGGGACGCATGAAGCGGCGATAAAGGCGACTGAGAAAATCTTCCTGTTCGTGTTCTTGGTAGTGGGTTTTAACATGACTAAAAATCCTGACTGTTGCCCAAGGTACAACAATGAACGCCACTAAAGCCGAGAAAATCATCGCTGCTGAAGCACCAAGAGGAATAGGGCGCATATATGGCCCCATTAAGCCGCCGACAAATGCCATTGGTAAAATAGCTGCAATTACCGTCAAAGTTGCCAGAATTGTCGGATTTCCTACCTCATCAACAGCTTCTAAGACAATTGCTTGTAGAGTTTGCGATCGTTTTGGCGATAATTGTAGACGAGTCTTATTCTCTGGCATTTGCAGATGACGACCAACGTTTTCTACAACAACGATCGCATCATCTACTAAAATCCCAATCGAAAAAATCAGAGCAAAAAAAGTTACACGATTAAGGGTAAATCCATAGAAAACAAAACTAGCAAGGGTGAGAGCCAAGGTAACGGGAATCGAAATTGCCACCACCATTGCCTCTTTTTTACCCAAAGCAAACCACATCAATATAGTGACAGAAATAACTGCGATCGCCATGTGTACTAATAATTCATTAGAACGTTCCGCTGCCGTTTCGCCATAGTCTCGTGTAACTGTAAGTTGCACATAACTGGGAATATAATTGCGTTTGATTTGCTCTAGCTTGTGCAATACTCGATGGGAAACTTGAATTGCGTTCGCTCCTGGACGTTTGGCAATAGCGATAGTTACTGCATCAGCTTCACCCTTTGGTGCGTCCTTCACAGAATGTTTGCGATCAGTTTTACCTTGTCCAAAAAATACATAATTAGCTGGTTCTTCTGCACCATCAATAATAGTTGCCACATCACGCAGATAGACAGGTTGATTGTTAGCAACGGTAACAACTAAATTCTCAGCATCTTCTGCTGAACGAATAAAACTCTGAGTTCTGACAAGTAAAGATTGATTATTTTGACTTAAAGCACCGCTTGCTAATTCAGTATTTTGTGACTGTAAAGCTTGGGAAATTTCTAATGGAGTCAAGCCAAAGGCATTTAAACGTATTGGATCGAGTTCTATCCGCAATTGTCGTTTTTGACCACCAATGATGGTTGTTTCTGATACATCTAGGACTTGCTTAATTTGCTCATCTAATTGAGCCGCAATCTGACGCAATTCAGAAGCGTTAGCTTGGTTACTCCACAGAGTTAAAGTAACAATCGGTACATCGTCAATAGAGCGAGACTTAATCAATGGCTGGGAAACACCAGAGGGAATTTTGTCAAAGTTGGCGTAAAGCTTGTTGTAAAGTTGGACGATCGCATCTTCTGTTTTTTGTCCCACATAAAACCGCACTATTGCCAAAGATGAACCAGGGCGGGAGGTAGAGTAGACATATTCTACCCCTGGCAATTCTTGGATCAGTTTCTCCATTGGAAAGGTGACACGCTGTTCCACTTCTTTTGCTGAAGCCCCAGGCATTTGTACGAAGACATCTGCCATTGGCACTGTGATTTGTGGTTCTTCTTCACGAGGTAAAATTATTGTTGCACCAATGCCTAATAATAATGAAACTAAAATAATCAGTGGAGTTAGTTTAGAATTAATAAATTTTTTGGCTAATGAGCCAACAAAACCCATAGATGGTTTTTGCAGATTTTGCCCTGAACCTTTACCATTCATATAATTTTAGATTTAAAATTGATGGCGTTGCTGATTTTATATATAGTGCAAACCTTTCTAGAGACGCGATAGTTCACGTCTCTACATTCCGCTAAATAGGCAATTTCAAACAATTAGAAACGTACTTTGACACAAACTGTTTGATACCAGGTTTTTCATCATAGTCAAAACCCAATTCTTTACCTTTAGCAAACGCTTCTTCAGGACTCAAACCTTTATGAATAGCAATGTAAATTAACACAGCAGTAGCAGCACGTAACCCAGATTTACAGTGACTAAGCATCGGTTTTGGTAATTGGTCAATTTCAACCAATATCTGATCGATAATTTCATCATTTAACCCATCGGGTCGAAGCGGTATATTGACATAGTTTAGCCCTACTGCCTCAGTAGATCGTTGTTCATTCTTCAAAAAGCCTTCTTCTTTAGAAGAACGCAAATTGATTACAGATTTAAATCCAGCTTCAGGTAGTTTTTGGAACTCTTCAGCAGAAGGCTGTCCAATAAAAATAGCAAGGTCTTGGTTGATGTATTTGATGTTTTCCATAAATTTTTAATTGGCTAATACAATGTGTTGTCCATCACTTAATTGCTCTATATTTCTGGTAATAATTCTCTCTTTTTGCTCTAATCCAGAAACAATCTCCACTTTGCTATTTCGTACTTTCCCTGTTTTTACCCAACGCAATTGAGCAATGTTATTTGCACCAACTACATAAACCCCTTCTAACTGACCTCGTTTCAATACAGCACTTTGGGGAATCATCATTACTGAGTGACTTTCATCAGGTAGTTCCATCCGTCCAAACATTCCTGGCATTAAATTTCTGGCATTTTTCAGGGCTATCTTGACAGTAAAACTACGGTTGTTGGGGTTGGCAGAAGGAATAATTTGATTTACGTGTCCGCGCACAGAACGGTTGAGGGCATCTAGCTGCACTTCTACTTCATCTCCTTGTTTCACCAAGGACATCATTGACTCTGGTACTGCAACGCTAAATCGCAGGCGATCGCTACTTTCTAATGTCACCAAAGGTTGTCCCGAACCCGCTATTGCACCTACTTCTGTATGTTTCTTAGTAACAACCCCAGCAAAGGGAGCTTTAACGATACCGTAGTCTAAGTTAGCAGTCGCTTGCTCTACTCCAGCTTGCGCTTGCTGGACTTGGGAACGTGCCTGTTCTACTCCGGCTTTGGCTTGCTGGACTTGGGAAACAGCTTGTTTTACCCCGGCTTTGGCTTGCTCAATTCCCCGCTTGGCTTGTTCAATCCCGGCTTTTACCTGTTGAATGCGAGCTTGAATTAATGCTACCTGTGTATTAGCTGCATCTAGTTGTGACTGACTCACAGCACCATCTTTTCGCAGCATTGTCATACGTCGTTGATTTAGCTGGGCATCAGCTAGTTGTGCTTGTGCTTCCTGTAATTTGGCTGCGGCTTCCTGCTGACGTGCCTCTGCTTGATTGAGTTGTGCTTCCGTCTGACTCTTGCTTGCCAAGGCTTGAGTTTGGGCAGCAGTAGCAACTGTTACACCTGCCAGGGCTTGGGAAATAACGGCCGATGCTTGATTGCGTTGTGCCTGGATATCTTTAACATCAATAATGGCAATGATTTGACCTGCTTTAACTCTGTCGCCTTCTTGCACTAGCAAACTTTTAATCTGTCCCATGACGCGACTAGTGGTAGTAACGGTTTCTACCGCTTCCACAGTACCACTCAGAGAGGTTCCACCCAGAGTTAACGCTTTCTTGGTCAGAGTAGTTTCTACCTCTAGAGGTTTGACAGTACTAGTGATAGTCTCACTAGATTCCGCAGAATTAGAAAATAAAACTAACCAACCAACTCGCAAAACTGCGATCGCTAAGGTGGCTCCTAAAGCAACTATAAAGATATGCTTGGGTAGCTTTTTTTTCGCAACTACAGGTTTTTGTTCGGAAGCTTCTGCTTGCAGAGATGGAACTAACTCCGAAGATTCCGTTGTAAGTAAAGGTTCTTGATTAGACATAGCTGTTGGAAAAGCAAGTTGGGAGTGTTCTCAGCAAGCGATTGTTTAGGGTTGAAGACCGAATTTAGTCCTGTAGCCTGTTTGTTTCCAAGCAATCAGACCACCTTGGAGGTTATAAACCTTTTGGTATCCTTGTTCAAGCAGCCATTGGGCAACAGGGGTACTGCGATGACCAGATAGACAAACAACTGTGATCGCTTGTTCTTTAGAAACTTCGTTGAGGATACGTCTGGGATGAAATCGTTGGGCATTGGGAATATGACCAAACAGATACTCTAACCAACTTCTAGCATCTAGAACTACCAGTTGATTCTGGCGTTGTTGCAGTTGAGTCGGTGTGAGTGGAATCGGATTTATCTTCTGCTTTTTCATACCCGACTCATGACAGTAAAAGATTTAATAAATGGCCCTGCCATACGCGGGTCTTTAATCATGGCAAGATAGTCTCCGACCCGGAATTGCAGCTTGCGTGTCATGTAAGCCATGCTGATTCCCATCATATTCAAGCCATTAGTCAGCCATTGCTGCCAATGATGGCGATCGGCGCGTAAGTCCCAATTGAGTTTTTGACCGTTGTAAGCGCTTCCATAGGTGGCTTGTCCGTTTACAATTGAGATTACACCTCTTGGTTCTGACTCATCTTCAAAACCATAACCAATCACAGAACGGGAGCAACGCGATTTTGTGAGGTTGGGTGAAAAAGGTGCGATCGCTAACAAC
>NZ_CAWUDO010000022.1:0-98530 GCF_963920935.1 Nostoc sp. CCY 9925
CTGGATAATTTCTTTCCTGAACTACTTGCTTATTCCGGAAAGTGACAAAAGAGGGGTATTATCAACAATAACTGCATCAAATCAAAAAAGTGGTTAAAAATCGGCGGTTCGCCCGTTGTCTATAAGGCTAGAAAAAATGCAAAAATGCAGTACGTAAAAACAAAAGTTTCAGCTTCGCTGTTTGCATAGGATTGTGATAGCGAAACGCTGCGCCCAAGGCGCGATCACGGTGGGAAGATAACCTAATCGGACTGCTCTGGTAGCTATGGAAAATGTAAGATAGGTTTTATCGCAGGCAATATGCCGAAGGTATAAAGCTTCGCTGATCGCTCTTCACGGCAGTGCTAGTGAACGTTTAAAGAGTTTTATAGACTACAGAGTACTACCGGGTTGACGTGGAGCTTTTCCAAACTTAGTTAGCTACACGCGATTTGTGGAGTTAATGCCCTGCTGTTTAATGCTTTTGTGTTGTCTTTTGTACACGCGCATGGGTGAAATAACAATCTTCCTAAAAGCCCCTCGCTTGGTATTTACCCAAAAGACTTGCTTGCTCCACTTCCTGCTGTTTTTTAATTCGTCGAACTCAGGTCAGTTTAGAGCGATCGCTATTAATTCTCGATACAGTAAAGTTCCGGTGAAGTTCCGGTAAAATTACTTTTATGGTAGAGTTTTCATAGAATTTACATAATAGCCAATGAACTTTGAGGAAGCGCTAGAACTTGCTGATGAGGCTGTGTTCGTCAAGGTGGGAAGACGGCTGAGTCAAGTAGAAATTGCTATCCTCAAAGGCTCTTGGGAACATCAGACATACGAACAAATTGCTTCAGCAGCTTGCTACTCAGTGGCATATATAAAGCAACATATTGGCCCCGAACTGTGGAAACTGCTGAGTGAAGCACTAGACGAGAAAGTCACTAAGAAAAACTTCCAATCTGCTCTAGAGCGCCGATGGCGCAAATCTTGGAAGGCAAACACAGCAGAGGAAACTCTGGAGAATTCTGTTCAAAATCTCAAATCCAAAATTCAAAATCGAGCAGACTGGGGAGAAGCGATTGATGTCTCTGTGTTTTATGGACGAACAGCAGAACTCAACACACTCAACCAATGGCTGATCGAAGAGCGTTGTCGATTAGTAGCACTGTTGGGAATGGGGGGAATTGGCAAAACCTCTCTGGCGGCTAAACTAGCTCAACTTGTTGAGGGGCAGTTTGATTTCTTGATTTGGCGATCGCTCTACAATGCCCCACCTCTTTTTGACCTATTAGCTAACTTAATTCAATTTTTGTCCGCAGGTCAGGTTTTAGAAGCCGATTGCCCAAACAGCATAGACGGCAGAATCTCGAAACTAATTGATTATTTACGTCAATATCGTTGTCTTCTCATACTCGATAATGCTGAGACTATTTTACAAAGTGGCACTATTGTAGGAACCTATCGAGAAGGTTATGAAGAATATGCTCAACTAATCAAACAAATTGGAGAAGTTCCCCATATTAGTTGCCTTGTGCTGACTTCACGGGAAAAACCACAAGACTTAGCCCGGCTTGAAGGAAAAGCACTACCAGTTCGCTCATTACAACTTAGTGGTTTAGATGTGGTGGACGGGCAAAAAATCTTTGAAATTAAGGGGTTGTGTGGCTCTGAGACAGAATTAAAAGCAGTAGTTGAGCTATATCAAGGTAACGCCTTGGCTTTAAAGATAGTTGCCACGACAATTTTAGATGTTTTTAATGGTAATATTTCTCATTTTTTAATACACAATACTTCTGTTTTTGGTAGTATACGCGAAATTTTAGATCAACAATTTTCGCGGTTGTCAAATTTAGAAAAAAATATAATGTACTGGTTAGCAGTTAATCGGGAGCCAGTTTCATTAACAGAATTGCAGAGTGATATCTTATCACTGATACTTCCACAACAATTATTAGAAGCCTTGGAGTCTTTGCTAAGACGCTCCTTGGTTGAGAAAATTTCTAATTTATTTACTTTACAATCTGTAGTTATGGAGTACATAACTAATGGCTTTATCCAAAACATTTGGACAGAAATTAAAACTCAAAACCTGGATTTATTCCGAAGTCATACTTTAATAAAAGCGACGGTAAAAGACTATGTTAGAGACATTCAAATTCGTTTGATACTCAAACCTGTTATAAATGGACTTTTAACTATATTTAGAAATCAAAAAGTTTTAGAAAATCAACTAAATAAAATTTTAGTCAAGCTGCGAAAAACATTCTCGGAAGAACAAAATTATGCAGCCGGAAACATTCTAAATATGCTTTGTTATCTGGGAACCAATCTGAGTAACTATGATTTTTCGCATTTGACTGTTAGGCAAGCAGATTTACGAAATGTGAATTTACACAATGTGAATTTTAACCATGCTCATCTTGCTCAGTCATTATTTGCTGAAACTTTTGGTGGGGTTTTGTCATTAGCATTCAGCCCCAATGGAAAATTTTTAGCTATTGGGGATATGAATAGTGAGATTCGCTTGTACGAAGTTGGTGATTGGAAACAGCTAAACATCTTGAGAGGTCATACTGATTGGGTGTCAGCAATTGCCTTTAATCATGACAGTAGTATCCTTGCTAGTGGCAGTGAAGACCAAACAATCAAGCTTTGGAATGTCACAAATGGTCAATGTCTCAATACCTTGCAGGGACATGAACAAGGAATTTGGTCACTGGTTTTTACTTCAGATGGGAAAGTATTGGTCAGTAGCAGTGATGACAAGACTGTAAAGATATGGGATGTCAATACTGGTCAATGCCTGAAAACCTTGCTAGAGCATCAAAATATGGTAAGGGCAGTAGTTTTGAGTCCTGACAACAAAGTATTAATTAGCGGTAGCGTGGATAAAACACTAAAGCTGTGGGATGTTAGCACTGGTAAATGTTTAAGAACTTTGCAAGAACATAATGAAGGGATTTGGTCAGTTGCCATCAGTCCAAATGGAAGGATACTTGCTAGTGGTAGTGGCGATGGAGCAATCAAGTTATGGGATATTAAAACTGGTGAATGTTTGATGACTTTCCAGGGACACTGTGATTGGGTGATGTCACTTGCATTCAGTCAAGATGGGCAAATCTTGGCAAGTGGTAGTTGG
Source organism: Nostoc sp. CCY 9925 (assembly GCF_963920935.1). Lineage (NCBI taxonomy): Bacteria > Bacillati > Cyanobacteriota > Cyanophyceae > Nostocales > Nostocaceae > Nostoc > Nostoc sp. CCY 9925. The sequence continues at coordinate 3,113 of NZ_CAWUDO010000022.1, forward strand.
GATCAAAAAGTGAAACTATGGAATGTCAGTAGTGGTGAATGCCGGAAAACTTTGCTAGGACACAATAGTATGATCCGAGCAGTTATGTTTAGTCCTGATGGTCAAATCTTGGCAAGTGGCAGTAATGACCAAACTTTGAAACTGTGGGAAGTTGCTACTGGCCAATGTTTAAAAACTATGCAGGGATATGGTAATGGCATCTGGTCAATTGCCCTCAGTCCTGACGGTCAAATGCTGGCTAGTAGTAGTGATAAAACGGTGAAATTGTGGGAAATCAACACTGGCGAATGCTTCGCAACACTTATCGGACATAGCAATGAGGTTAAGTCAGTGGCATGGAGTCCTGACGGTGGTATTGTCGCCAGTGGCAGTGAAGACAAAACAATCAAAATATGGGATATTAATACTGGTAAATGTCAACAAACTTTGCCAGGACACTCGAATTGGATTTGGGCGATCGCTTTTAGTCCTGACGGTCGTACTTTGGCTAGTGGTAGTCATGACCATACAGTGAAATTATGGGATGTCGAAACTGGTCAATGCCTGAAAACTTTACATGAACAAAACCACGGAGTTTTGTCTGTTACCTTCAGCCCTGATGGTCTAACTTTAGCTAGTGGTGGTCATGACCATACAGTAAAGATATGGGAAATCAACACTGGTAAATGCCTACAAACTTTCCCAGGACATAGAGGGTGGGTTTGGTCAATTGCCTTTAGCCCCGACGGACAAATCCTGAGTAGTGGTAGTGGAGATCATTTAGTCAAGTTATGGGAAGTCAAGACTGGTGAATGCTTGAAAACATTGCCAGGACATACAGGGTGGGTGCGATCGCTCGCCTTTCGTCCAGATGGCAAAATTCTCAGCAGTGGCAGTATGGATCAAACTGTGAAGTTATGGGATGTCAAAACTGGTGAATGCCTCAAAACTTTACAGCAACCAACTCAAGCCGTTTTATCAGTTACCTTTAGTCCTGAGGGGCATACTCTCATTAGTAGCGGTGAAGATGAGACACTGAAGATTTGGAATATCTTGACAGGTGAATGTATAAGAAGTTTGAGAAGTAAAAGACTTTACGAGGGTATGAAGATCGCTGGTGTTACTGGGTTAACTGAAGCGACGCTTACCACTCTGAAAACTCTGGGGGCGATTGAAACTGAACTGTACATCAGTAAAAATGGGCGAGTGTAAAAAATTATTGTCCAAGGAGAATTTAGGACGTTGTTGGTCAACGTCTACAAGTCGTGTTTTTGTAATGGTTTGGGATCGCCTTGGCAAATAAAAGCACCCCAGTAAAGTGGATTGGGATATTTTGCCTTCATTTCTAACTGTGTTTCACGCAAAGCATCGGTACGCGATCGCCCTTCTAACAATCGACGGTAAAATTTCTCCATTAACTCCTGAGTTTGCTGATCTGGAACCTTCCATAAACTCATGACTAGTGTCTTGGCTCCAGCTAGCACAAAAGACCGCCGCAGCCCAAAGACTCCCTCTCCCGTATGCACATGACCCAAACCCGTCTCGCAAGCCGAAAGTACTACCAATTCAGTATCCAACAGGTCTAAGCCCGAAACATCTTCTGCTGTCAACATATTATCTTCGGCTTCCGGATGAAGTTCCGAACCTTTGAGCCAAGTATTAGCTCCAGCCAACGCTAAACCGGAACGCAGCAAGGGATTCTCTAGCCCAACGCCTGACAATCGGTTCCACCCCTTGTCGTTCATCCCGCCTATCATTTGCAAACTTAACTGTTCAGAGTTAAAATCGCGTTTTTGGTCGGGAAGGAAGAAGCCGTGGGTAGCAATATGCAGAATGCGTGGTGAACGGCAAGCCTTGAGGCTAGCCTCTAAAACAGCTTGTTCTATCCAAGGCTTTACTTTCAGCATTTTCGCAATCTGCTCCCCTTCTTGGCGCGTACCAGGCAGACGTGTGAAATGCCACCCTCCTCGGTCTAAGTCACGCGATTGTCGTCCCGATAATGGCGTATTTTCTGATGCAGGAATGCGATCGCCATCTGCGAAATCGAAGTCTGGGTCAGCCGCGACGATTGGGTCTGTAGATTGACCAGTGGTAGGAACTTCAAAACGCAGCACGTCACGACCAGTACTGAGGTAACTAATGTAGTATTCGTCAATGAGATACCGCCCGTCATCCGTGGGCAGCACTTCAAAGGGTAGACGGGTCAAATCTCCATCGGGAGCTAAGAACAATCGTTTGCGATCGCCAATAGCTACTTTGAGTGGATCGAACAAAAGTTCTCTTAACGCAGTACCATTACTGACATCAGTCTTGTAGCCGACTGTATAGGGTCGCCCATGACGATTATCGCCAATTACATCTAAGATATCCTCACTAGGGCTGGAGTTGTCAGGCAGAACTTCTCGATGGTAATTATCAAGTTCATTTTCACCAGTAATTGATGCCCTAAAGGTAGCAATCATCAAGTTGATCGGAGCTGCTTGACCCAAGTCAATCAGGAACACATTATCTGGCTCTTGTGCGGGGAGAACAAAAGCTATGTAATGCGGAGGTTGCCAACGCAAACCGCCTTGTGCGGGTACAGCTTTGAAGTCAAAGATATCAAGGTGGACAAACTCAACTAACACAGAGTCTTTCGGTAAGGCATTGGCTACTGCATATCGGTCGACAGACCGCAATTTTTGAGTCAAATTCATCTCTGGGATTTGCCGGGCTAGTTCCGCCTCCTGCTCTTCTTTCTGGTGGTTCAACTCTGCTAGCCTTTGTTGGTGAGCTTGGAAACTTCCAGAACCAGAGCCAGCTAAAGTCTTCTGTCCAATTTGCATCCGCAGATTAGTCAATTTTCTCAATTGAGATGCCAGATGCGGATATTGTCCTCCTAGCACAGCATCACGTTGTGCTGCTAATGCCTCGGCTCCGATAGCTTTGCGCTGTAGTACCAGATCTAATCCTGCCTGCACCTCTGTGGAAGAACCGCAAGACGATTGAACAATCAGGGATAGGAAACTATGAATGTTACCCTGAAGTGTTTTCAGGTATGCCATACGAGTGCTTTCGGAGACACTGGAGAAAATCTGTCCAATTATCTGATTATTGATTAACGCCACTTGTTTCATCAGTATCATCGCCTCAACTTCACGGTTAATTGCGCCATAAAGTATTGCCAAGTTGTTTAGACAGCTGGCGACATCAGGATGCTCTTCCCCCAGTATCTTGCGCTTAAGATCCAAAGCTTGATGATAAAGTGACTCGGCTTTTGCTCCTCTCTCCCCATGAAAAGTTCTTTCCCTCAGTGTCCTCGCTTCTGGTCGTGACCAAAAGCTATGATCTCCTGCTAGAAATGGCTGCTCGTTTGTGACTACCTCCTTCACCAGCAGCTTCATCAGTTTTTTTTTAGGTGGACGACTATCATGCAGCGCTGCATAAATACTCGACCATTGGCGTCGAAATACCGGGTTTTGAGACAAGCTGACAAATGATGGGGTACTTGGACTTGTCAATACTGCATCCATCAATTCAAATACTGCGTCTTTGGCCTTGCCCAGGCAATCATACAGAGCTTGGCGGAATTTTTCTAATTGTGTCAGCATCATAGCTGTCAATGATTTATTAACAATATCCATTGACTTTACGGCAGTCAGTGTCATTACTGGCTGCTTTTCTCTAACTCTTTAGTCCAAACTCCAGTAAGGTTGAACCATCAGCTATCCAAATTCTTTCAAAGTTATGCAAAGCATACTTAACACTATCTGGTAGTGGTCTTTTAACCCTTTGCTGCCAATTGAATTGTAATTGAGGTAATAAATCTTTAAAGACTCGCTCAAATAATTCGGCTGGAAATACTAAAAATCTTTGTGATAGAGATTGTTGAGCAACCTGAGTGGCACGACACCATAGGACATCTTCTCTCGCTAAAAGCTTTGTTAATTCTTGTACTCCGGGAACTTGCCGCCATAATAAAGTTAATACTGCACTGAGCATGAAAGATAGATTGATAATTCTATCTCGTAGTCCTAACTGCTTGTAGTATTTTTCTTGAGCAAAAATAGCTGGAGTTAATAAAGCTTTTAATTGCTGAGAAATCACTTCATTATCTACAGTAGGGATATTATGTTTATGTGTGTGGTCAGAGTTTTGTTTTTGTCGCTTGGGCATAGCGGTAGACTAAACTTTTCATTACTAAGATTAATCCTTGAATTTACATAACAACGTTGCCCACTGCTGACAAAATTATTCTGTTGTAACACTCTTGGTTTTGAAGAAGATTAGCCCTATCAAAAACTTATTTGATAATAATAATCAAATAGCGGGGGAAGGAGGCGAGCGATGCTCGCCTCCTTCCCCCACCCCCTGCTACGATTATCATTTTCATTAACAGTTTTTTGAGTATTTTAGCTGATTGACAAAATGCGCTTTTTCTTAATCTGTCACGGGTGCTTGCAGCGGCACCAGTAACTCCGGCAATCGGCAAGGACTCGCTGACCCCAGATCCGCACTGTGGGCAGAACAATTCCGGATTATTGACCAGTGTAGACCAGCGATCGCTCTCATCGAAAACCCCACAGGCTTACTCTGTAGAGGAATGGAAACAATACTCAAAGACCTTTCCCAAGTCGGGTACTTATGCGAATGGGAAACTATACCCGCATCCTGCCTTGGGGCCAAACCAATTCGCAACTCGCAATTATTTAAGAAGCGAATTGCGAACTTCGACGTATTCCTACGTCCAAGCAAGCTACACGTAGTGTCTCGCAGAGAAGGAGCGTTATTGCGAATTAGTATGGCTCCTGAATTCTTACGTTTAATTGATGAAGCTTTTAGACACTACGCCCAATGGTTCCAGACTCTTGAGTGCGCCAGTTACAACGATTGGGTCAATAAATTCAAAGCTAAATTGCATTCCTCAATTGATCAATGGATTGACTTAGCTGGAGCTACCGCAGGTCAGCTTTTACGTTCCTTGCGCGATAAAGCTCATCAATGGTGGTATTGCCTTGATAACCCTGAAGTGCCTCCTGATAACAATCAGGCTGAACGTTCGCTGCGTTTAGCTCTCACCAAACGTAAAGTTAGTGGTGGTTCCCGTTCGATGGAGCGGTTTCAACATACTGCCGAGAAAGTTGACCGTGGTTCAAACCTGTCGCCGTCAAGGTATGTCTGTTATTGATTTTTTTGCACAAGTACTAATGGCTGACTCTAATAATAGTCTGTCTCGTCCTTCTTTGCTTCCACAATATTAGACCTGAATCCTTACAATAATTCTTTATTATTCACCCCTTATTTACTGGAACGTGGTATACGTGAGGCAAGAGAAGAAGCCCTTGCTATGGGTCAATCTGAAAGCGTAGGAAATAATGGTAATCAAATACAGGGAGAGGAGGTTAAAATCGGGCACCGCCATCCACTTCTATGACGCTACCAGTAAAGTAATCACATTCAATAATAAAACGCATGGCCTGCCAGATTTCGTAAGGTTCAGCTATGCGCCCCATAGGTATTTTGGCAGTCATCTTTGCCAAGGCTTCGGGAGATACCCGACTGAGGATTGGGGTATTCGTCAATCCAGGTGCTATGCCAGCCACCCTAAATCCGAAGGATGCTAATTCTAAAGCCCATGTACGTGTGTCTGCATCTAGTCCCGCCTTGGAAGCACTATAATTTGACTGACCAGGATTGCCTGACCTGGTTACAGAAGAGATATTTACTATTAAAGCTGGGGAAATATTCTTCTCAATCGCTACAGATGCAAATTCCCGCGACATGAAAAAAGCACCGGTCAAATTCACATCAATTACCCGCTTCCATTGTGCCGTCGGCAGCTTACGTAACCAACCCTCTTCGTCACGTGTAACTAGTAACCCATCACGGAGAATACCCGCATTATTAACTAAGGTATTAACATGTCCAATCTTTTCAAAAGCGAGGAGAACAAATTCTTTAACAATTGATTCATTCGCTACATCAAGCTGTAAACCGTAGATATTTCCTGGTAAACCAATACCCTCTGCCTCCAAGGCTTTCAGCCCATCAATATCCAAATCCCCGCCAACCACTTGAGCACCAGCACGAGCCAACTCTAAAGTGATGCAACGTCCGATTCCACTGGCAGCCCCGGTCACTATTGCTTTAACATTTTTTAACTGCATAGTATTTTACAGAACATGATATGATGAGCAACTGAAATGTCATTAGACGTTTTGCAAAAGTCCAAAAATCAAAAATGGTATTTGGAGCCAGATATAAGTTAACAAAGAAAATCGCAAGATTATTTCACATTTTGCACGAATCTGAGTTAAGTTCCACGCTCTAAATAAACATTCCAGCTTTTTGAGCATTTTTCCAAAAAGTCTATAAAAATATATATAAACAAACAAAATCAAGGAACAAGATACTGCAAAATGTTTTTTGAATCAAATCAGTTTGCATTTATCGCATTTTTAGAAGCCAACTGGCTACTAATCCGAAAAGAATTAGAGCAGCTAAAGCCGAAAAACTTTATTGATTGGCCAGAAAAAAATATTTATAACCAAGGATGGGAAGTTTTTGGACTATATGCTTTTAGCAATAGGATTGAGGAAAATTGCCGATTGTGTCCTGAGACAACTAAGTTGGTTGAGATGATACCAGGGATGACAACGGCAGGGTTTTCTTCTTTAGCTCCAGGAACTTATATCGGTCCACATTTTGGCGCAACTAAAGCCGTTTTGCGCTGTCACTTGGGCTTAGTTGTGCCCGATGAATGTGCGATTCGGGTAGACAGTGAAACTAGAAGTTGGCAAGAAGGGAAGTGTTTAGTTTTTGACGATACATTTGAGCATGAAGCTTGGAATAAATCTGACAAAACTAGAATTGTCTTACTTATTGACTTTAATCGTCCAGAGTCAACTTTAACCGAGCCATTGGAACTTAACCAAACTATTGATGAAGAGTATTGGTTAAAAATTTTATCCCAAACTAAAACCTCCGGTAATTATTAATATTAGTTCTGTTATTCAGAAACGAATTTTATTTATGGAAGTTTATGTATTGCCTCTATCTCTCTCTCAAAGGCAACTCTGGTATCAGGAAATAGTTTCTTCTGGTAACATTGCATATAATATTCCGATCGCTTTGCGTTTACTGGGTAATCTTGAGCGAGTAGCGCTGGAAGATTCTTTCCGAGAGATTATCAACCGCCATGAAACTCTCCGAACAACGTTTGCTTTAGAAAATGGGGAACCTGTTCAATTAATTCATCCAGAACAGGAATTTTATCTCGAATATAAAATAATAGAATCATTTTTAGACAAACAAGCAGACAACTTCAAAATAATCTTAAAAACAGAATCTCGTCGCCCCTTCAATCTCGTCAAAGGGCCATTGATGAGAGCGACTTTGTATGAGATATCAGCACAAGAGTATATTCTCTTGATGAATCTACATCATATTATCAGTGATGGCTGGTCTTTAGGAATATTTGTTAAGGAACTGACCGAATTTTATAGTGCAGCTGTTCAAGGTTCACAAGTTTCTTTGCCAGCATTACCAATTCAATACGGCGATTATGCTGAATGGCAACAAAACTGGCTGCAAGCAGAGTCAATTCAACAACAATTAGCTTACTGGGAACAAGTACTAAAATCACCTCTGCCGGTGCTTGATTTACCCCTAGACAAATTACGTCCAGCATCACAAACTTTTAATGGCGCAGTGTTGCGTGAACCTCTGTCAGCATTTCTCACTGCCTCTGTAGAGGCATTAGCAAAATCAGAAGGTGCTACCTTTTTTATGGTGGCATTGGCAGTTTATCAAGTTTTACTATTTCGTTATTCTGGTCAAACCGATATTATAGTCGGTACTGCGATCGCTAATCGCAAACGTAGTGAAATTGATTGCCTCATTGGTTGTTTTGTTAATACTTTACCTCTACGCGGCGATCTTTCTGGACAACCTTCGTTTTGCCAACTTCTGCGCCGAATATCCCAAACCTGCGTTGAAGCTTACGCTCATCAAGATGTCCCCTTAGAACTCCTGGTAGAGAAACTGAAAATTAAGCGTGACCCTAGTCGTTCACCCATTTTTCAAACCCTTTTCGCCTTGCAAAATGCACCCATCGGCGAAATTCAGCTACCAGGGGTCATCGTTCAACCCATCTATATAGATAATGGTGGTGCGAAATTCGACCTCAGTTTGATGTTAGAACCTGCTGCTGAGGGATGGCTAGTAGCACTGGAATATAATACCGACTTGTTTACACTGGAAACAGCCCAGCGGATACTAACTCATTATCAACAAATATTAATCGCTGCTGTTAGTGCCCCTGATCTTAGCATTAATGCTTTACCTCTGTTAACAACCAGCGAACGACAGGAACTTTTAGCCTTAGGTTATACATCAGAATATACAAAATTCGAGCCAACAAATTTAGTTGAACTTTTTATTAAAAGCGCCCGCACTCATGGCGATAGAATTGCTCTGATTACATTAGACAAAAAATTAACTTATCAAGAATTAGACCAACGCTCCAACCAACTAGCTGCTGTTTTACAACAAAAAGGAGTAACTACCGAAACACGGGTAGGCATTTTTCTAGAACGGAGTGCAGAGTTAGTAATTTCCTTACTTGCAGTCCTCAAAGCAGGTGGTACTTATGTACCGCTAGACCCTCAATATCCGAGCGATCGCCTACGTTTTATTGCGGAAGATAGTGGTATTATTTTGTTGTTAACAGCAGAAGTTTTGGTATCTGCAATTCCGGTGGTGGGAACGGAATTATTGGTGATTGACAAGATAGAATTCTCACCAAATGTAAACTTTGCTTCCCAAATTCTCCCTAATCAAGCAGCCTACATTATTTATACCAGCGGTTCCACAGGAGAGCCAAAAGGTTGTGTAGTCACTCACAACAACGTTGTCAGACTCATGCAAAATACAGCAGCATGGTTTGACTTTAATGAAAATGATGTGTGGACACTGTTTCACTCCTTCGCTTTTGACTTTTCAGTTTGGGAAATTTGGGGAGCCTTGGTATATGGTGGCAAACTAGTTGTAGTTCCTTATTTAGAAAGTCGTTCTCCCGAAGCCTTTCGCACCCTTTTACAACAAGAAGGCGTTACTATCCTCAATCAAACTCCTTCCGCCTTTCGCCAACTTATTCGAGCTGATAGAGAATTTGCAGACACACTGGCTTTACGAGCAATTATTTTTGGTGGGGAAGCATTAGAATTACAAAGCCTCAAACCTTGGATAGAACGCTACGGCGATGGCTATCCGCGTTTAATCAATATGTATGGGATTACAGAAACCACCGTTCACGTTACTTATCGTCCCATTCTAGAAGAGGATATTTCACAAAATCGCGGTAGCGTCATTGGTGTACCCATCCCAGACTTATCTCTCTATATACTAGATGATGCCCTAGAACCCTCACCGTTTGGTGTCCCAGGAGAAATCTATGTGGGTGGTATGGGTGTCTCTAGAGGATATCTCAACCGCACAACATTGACAGCAGAAAGGTTTATTCCCGATTTATACAGCCAACAACCGGGAGCTAGACTCTATCGTACAGGGGATTTGGCCCGACGCTTGCCCAATGGCGATATTGAATATCTGGGACGCTGCGATTTGCAAGTGAAAGTACGCGGTTTTCGCATTGAATTAGGGGAAGTTGAAGCTGCTTTAGCCGCACTTCCACAAGTAGCAGAAGCGGTAGTTCTTGTCCGCTCAGAAGCTGAAAAAGATCGGCGTTTGGTAGCTTATGTTGTACCGAATGGTCAAATCGATCAAAATCAGTTGCGGACAGCCCTAAAAGAGCGTTTACCCGATTATATGATTCCGGCAGCCTTTATGTTGTTGGATGCTATGCCTTTGACTGCCCAAGGGAAGATTAACCGCAAAGCTTTACCTGCACCAGATTGGAATCAAGCTACTGCTAGACGCAGTTTAATACCACCACAAACTGATGCTCAAAAGGTAATTTGTCGCGTTTGGGAGCAAGTTTTAGGTTTGGATTCTATAGGGATTGAGGATAATTTCTTCGATTTAGGTGGTGATTCTATCTTGGCGTTGCGAGTCGTCAACGAAATGCGTCGCCAAGGGTGGATATTAACGCCAAAAGAAATATTTCAGGAACAAACAGTCCAACGGTTGGCTATTGTAGCGCAAATGATGCGATGGCTTCTCTCCGAGACGCTAGGCGAACGCCCGCCGCAGGCATCGCCAGCATTACCTACCACTATAGTTGCAGGTGAAGTTCCCCTCAGTCCCATCCAAAAATGGTTTTTTAACCTCAATCTTCCCAATCCTCATCATTGGAATCAAGCCATACTTTTGGAAGTCCATCAATCCCTAGAAGCGCCAACAGTTGCAGCCGCGATTCAAGTTATTTCCTCACATCACGATAGTTTGAGATTAAGATTTCAAGAAAACAAAGGAGTTTGGCGACAGTTTTATACAGAAAACGAAGCCGCCTTTTCTTGGGAAATAGTTGATTTAGCTCTCGAAACAGAGTCTGAACAAAATATTACCATGCGGGAAGTTGGGGAACGAGTACAGGGATCGCTTGATTTGACTAACAGCCCCCTGGCTCGTGCTGTTTGGTTTAATCTAGGAGAAAATCGCCTATCTCGGCTCTTAATAGTTATTCATCACTTGATTGTTGATGGCGTTTCTTGGCGGATTTTGCTTCAGGATTTAGTAGAAGCAATTAGTGGTAGCCAAATTTCATCACCTCCAACATCTTTCCAGCAGTGGAGTCAATTTCTCCACACCTTTGCCAACTCAACAGATATCCAAGCAGAAACACAGTTTTGGCTAGATACTATCAAAGGAGAAACTGCGAAATTACCTCTAGATTTCGCCAACTCTTTGACAGACAACTTAGAGTCATCTGTTAAAACAGTTTCCTTGAAATTAACCAAAGAACAAACTCAGATATTTCTTACTAAAGCCAATAAAGCTTACCGCACCCAACCCCAAGAATTATTAATCGCCGCTTTAGGTAAAACTTTGAGGAATATTACCCAAGGGCAAACATTGCAAATTATCATGGAAGGGCATGGTAGAGAAGAATTATCCTCAGATTTAGATATTACTCGCACCCTTGGCTGGTTTACTACTCTTTATCCTCTGCGTTTAGAATTGCCAGCCAGTAATTTAGAGACAGATATAATTAAAACCGTCAAAGAACAACTGCGTTCCATTCCCCAGCGAGGGTTTGGTTATGGTCTTTTAAGGTATCTCAATAACGAAACAGCTAATAGTTTTGCTGAAGCTTTCCCAGCACCCATTAGCTTTAATTATCTTGGTCAAGTGCGAAGCGAAAGTGGCAAAAATAAGTTATTCCAGTTACTGAATGAAGACATAGAAGTAACACGAAATCCTGAAGGTTTGCGCCCCCACATCATTGATATTAACAGTATTGTCATTGAAGGAGAATTGCGCGTTGATTGGTTGTATAGTTCCAGCTTGCATAACCAAGAAACAATTGTTAAATGGGCTGGCGAGTTTCAACAAAATCTGCTAAATATCCTCAACCATTGTACAAATATAGGTATAAGTAGATATACACCTTCAGATTTCGCTTTAGTTAGGATTCCCCAATCTTATATAGACATTCTACAAGAAAAATATTCCAAGTTAGAAGATATTTATCCCCTATCTCCTTTGCAGGAAGGGATGCTATTTCACACTATATATAACCCAGAAGAGGGAATTTACTTTGAACAAGTAACAGGCAAAATTATCGGTAAACTCGATGTTGACAAGTTTGATTTTGCTTGGCAAACCGTCGTAGATAGACATCCAATTTTACGTAGCGCCTTTGTTTGGGACAATCAAGATTCGTCTCTGCAAATTGTTAGTAAATCTATCCAATTCTCTATTTTACAACAAGACTGGCGCGATTTCTCACCTTCACAGCAAGAGGATAAACTTCAGCAATATCTGATAGAAGATCGTCAAAATGGATTTTTATTGGATAGATGCCCATTGATGCGGTTTAGCGTCGTTCAGTTAGATAATTTTACCTGGCAATGGATTTGGAGTCATCACCATATCATTCTTGATGGTTGGTCATTACCAGTAATATTTAAAGAAGTTCTGGCTATTTATGAATCAACCTGTCAACGAGTTCCCCATTCTCTACCTCCCATTCCACCTTATCGTAATTATATTCAGTGGCTAGCAACTCGAAATCGTGAAGAAGCCAAGCAGTTTTGGCAGGAGACTCTGCATGATATCACCACATCAACTCGCCTATCTTGGCAACTACCAGAAGAGGAATTAGTAACTAATTTAACTGCCTATGCGGAAGTAGAATTACGCCTAAGTCAAGCAGAATTTGCCAAATTACAAAAGATGGTGCAAAAGCATCGACTAACACTGAATACTGTAGCTCAAGGTGCTTGGGGACTTTGTTTACAAAAACATGGTGCGGGAGAAGATGTACTATTCGGTGTTACCGTTTCTGGACGACCGCCGGAACTTGCCGAAATTGAAAATATGGTAGGGTTATTTATCAACACCCTACCGATGCGAGTTCATCTCAATCCAACAGTAACCGTCACCGCTTGGCTAGAAAACATTCAACAGCATCATGTACAGATGCGAGAATACGAATATAGTAAACTGACGGATATTCAAAAGGAAATTCCCTTGGCAGCGGGAGAATCATTATTTGAGAGTATTTTAGTCTTTGAAAATTATCCAGTTGACCAAAGTTTAAAAGAGCAGGGGCAGCATTTTCGAGTTGATAATATCCAGTTTTATGAACGAACTAATTACCCATTGACAGTCGGTGTAATTCCAGATAATGGATTGCTGTTAAAGCTGAATTACCAAACAAAATTCCTGTCTGCAACAGCCGCGGAAGTTCTCCTGTCACGACTGCGAAATATTATGGTCAATCTGGCTGAAAACCCGGATTTTGTGTTGGGAAAAATCCAGGCTTTATCAGCACAAGAGCAGATGAGCAATGAAAGAAATACTAATGCTATTATTTGGGGAGATTTCCGCACGGCTCATCAGTTGTTTGAAGACTCGGCAGATTTACATCCTAATTCTGTGGCGTTAGTTTGTGGCGATGATGCAATTACCTATGGTGAATTAGAAAAACGTGCCAATCAATTAGCCGCTACCTTAATATCAATTGGCATTGGCTATGAATCAATTGTAGGTTTATATTTTCACCCCGATCTAGACTTTATTATTGCCCTGCTGGCCGTATTGAAAGCGGGGGCAGCATTTCTTCCCCTGGATCGCAGCTATCCCGAAACGCGTCTGCAATTCATTGTAGAAGATAGCCAAACTCATCTGATTCTCACAAAAGAAGCCCCGCCACCAGGGTTATTTCCAGGTGATATTAAAGTGATAATTATTGGAGATCAGGGGGGAATTTCAATACCTCATGCTCCTAATCGTCCTAATTTAAAACTTAGAGCAGAGAATCTCGCCTACATTATTTACACCTCTGGTTCTACAGGTAAACCGAAAGGCGTTTTAGTGTCTCATGCAGGTATTCAAAATCTGGTATGCAATCAAACTGCGAGTTTTGGTGTCACAGCCGAGAGTCGCGTTTATCAATTTGCTTCTCTGAATTTTGATGCTGCAATTTCTGAGATTTTTATGGCCTTGGGTGGCGGCGCAACTCTATATCTGCAAGAAAAAGCAAATCGTTCTCCTAATTCTGCTCTTTGGGAAGCATTAACCAATTGGCAAATTACTCATGTCACCCTTCCCCCGTCGCTGCTAGCCGCCATTGAACCTACAAATTTACCGCAATTGCAAACCCTGATTGTGGCTGGGGAAGCAGCTTCTGGTGATTTACTCCGGCGCTGGGGTGGAGAAAAACGTGCCTGTTTTAACGCCTATGGCCCCACAGAAGCAACAGTCTGCGCCAGCTTGATGAATTGTTCCCATTTACTCGGTGAACCCAGCATTGGGAAAGCAATCGCTAATGTCGAAATTTACCTCCTGGACTCCTTTTTAGAACCAGTGGCTTTGGGTGTAACTGGGGAAATCTATATTGGAGGAATCAGTTTAGCACGAGGCTACTTACATCGCCCCAGCTTAACAGCAGAGGCATTTATACCCCATCCCTTAGCTAAAACACCGGGAGCTAGACTTTACAAAACAGGCGATCGCGGCGTTTACGACTTGCAAGGAAACATCCGGTTTATGGGTCGGCAAGATGCTCAGGTAAAATTTAACGGTTATCGAATTGAATTAGGGGAAATTGAAGCTGCTTTAACCAGATACGCCACGGTAGACAGTGCAGTGGCGATCCTGCGCCAAGATATGCCAGGACGCAAGCGGATAGTAGCTTATGCTCTCACACCCAAGGAAAACCCACCTACCACCAACGAATTACGGGATTATTTAGCAGAGGTTTTACCAGCTTATATGATTCCCAGTGCAGTGATGTTAGTCACACAATGGCCCCTCACCCCCAACGGCAAAATCGATCGTCAAGCCCTTCCCGCACCCGAAATACCAATAACCCCAACCATACCAAAAACTCAAACAGAGGAGATATTAGCCCAAATCTGGGCAGAAGTGTTGGGGCTAGAAACCGTCAATCCCGATGATAATTTCTTCGAGTTGGGGGGAGACTCGATCGTGAGCTTGCAAATCGTTTCTCGTACCCGTGCTGCTGGCTGGGAGATTAGCCCCAAAGACATATTTGAAGCTCAAACCCTGTCCCGACTAGCGGCGAGAGCCAAACCATTAGCGCTAGGTGAGTCTCGCCGCCCTGATGAGCCATTAACTGGTACTGTTGCTCTGTCACCCATCCAGCATTGGTTTTTTGCTAAAAATTGGACTCATCCGCATCATTGGAACCAAGCGATCGCTTTGAATATTAAAGAACCATTGAAAATCGATGCATTAGCGATCGCATTAGATGCTTTGGTTGCTCACCATGATGTTTTGCGATTAAAATTCTCTGAACATCAAGGACGATGGGAGCAATCTTACTCTGGGCTGGCTGAAAGTCCCCCGTTGCGGCTCGAAGACTTTAGCAACTATCCGCCCCAAATACAGCAAAATACTTTAAGTGCGATCGTGGAAGCAGAACACGGGAGTTTCCAATTAGACCGCCCGCCGTTGTTACGAGTGTTATATGCCACAAATATCACCGAATATGGAAACGTTCTGTTTCTCTTCGGACATCATTTAATTGTAGACGGGGTATCCTGGCGGATTCTGCTGGAAGATTTAAACCAAGCCTACCAACAAGCTATAGATAACCAGCCTATTTCCTTACTTCCGAAAACATCCTCTTATCGAGAGTGGACTACATCTTTGCAAATTCTGGCTGACTCAAATGAATTCATTAAAGACATTCCATTTTGGCAAAATATTCTCTCTACTTCTGTCACCCCATTACCTGTTGATTATCCAATCATCCCTGGAAGCAACACAGTAGATAGTACAGCCATAATATCTTGTCAATTGTCCCCAAAAGAAACAAATACTCTTCTCAAACAAGCAACCGCCACCTATCATGCTGGCGTACAAGAAATCATGCTAGCTGCATTACTAAAAACCCTAACTTACACTTACAAATCGGATAGTTGGCGGATCGATTTAGAAGGACATGGACGAGAAGAACTAGCCAGTGAATTGGATCTTTCGAGAACAGTTGGCTGGTTTACATCCCTGTATCCAATTATTCTGAAACAACCGATCAAAAGCGCAGATCGGGATGTGTTGCTTAAAGAAATTAAAACCCAATTACGAGGAATTCCCCATCATGGTATCAGCTTCGGGTTGCTGCGTTACATCAGCCAAAATCAAGCTTTACAGGAAATGCTAGACACTGTACAACCAACTGGCATTAGTTTCAATTATTTAGGGCCAACTGACAACCTGTCAAAAAGCAATAACCTATTCAATATCAGCAATGCTCCCACAGGAACAGGATTATTTGCTGAACAAGAACGTCCCCACCTATTAGCAATTAATGCTCGCATCCAAAGTGAATGCTTGCAAGTAGACTGGTCTTACAGCCAGCAGATTCATCATCGACAGACTATCGATAACCTTGCAGAAACTTATCTGAATAACCTCCGCTTATACCTAACAGATTCAATATCCACCAATTCCTCATTTTATAGTGCTACCGACTTTCACTTAGTTGATTTATCGGAAAATGAACTAGATTCAATTTTAGAAGATTTAGAATAACCGTTATCCAATCTTTATTTTTTATTCGTGTACTTTGTTTTCTTTGAAGTAATCTGCGAAAAGTCTCCCTGCATCTAGTTGAGTTAAGCATTCTTTCCTTTTCTTCCTTTGCGGTAGCCTGCGGAAAGCCACTTCGTGTCTAGGTTTTAAAAATTGACTTTGACAGACAAAAAATTAAGCCATAACTGAACTATATCTACATTTAAACAGGATTATTATATGAGCCTAAAAGATAAAATCGAAGATATCTTTCCCCTCACACCCTTACAAAAAGGATTATTATTTCATTCCTTATATGAACCAGAGTCTGGCATTTATTTTGAGCAATTCCATTGCCGTTTAGAAGGAAATGTTTCTGTAATTGCAGTCCGCCAAGCATGGCAAACTTTAGTTGACCGCCATACGATTTTACGGACTGCCATTATCACCAAAGGGCAAACTGAACCCGTACAAGTTGTATTCCGCAATCTCGTATTTAAGATAGCAGAAGAAGATTGGCGTGGTTTAAGTAACTCCGCCCAAAAAACCCGCCTGAGAGAATTTCTGGAAGCAGATAGACGACAGGGATTTATTCTTAATCGTCCGCCTTTGATGCGAGTAACTTTAATTCGTCTAGGCGAAGACTGCTGGGATTTAGTGTGGAGTCACCACCATCTAATTTTGGATGGTTGGTCTTGGCCGATACTACTACGTGAATTCTTGATGTTGCACAAAGCAGCTAAAGAAAATGTAGAAATTTCCCTGCCAAATGTGCGCCCTTACGGTGATTTTATTGCTTGGTTAAAACAGAACAACCCCCAAGAAGGTGAATCCTTTTGGCGTGAATATATGAGTGGCTTTGAAAGTGCTACTCCCTTATTAATCTTGTCCAAAGCAAAGCTAAGTAGTGCTTTTGAAAGTGGAGAAATAAAACATCAATTATCGCCCGAAAATACTGATTTATTGCAGAAATTAGCCCGTAATTGTAGCGTCACCCTCAACACTGTGATTCAGGGGGCTTGGGCGATATTACTTAACCGTTATAGCCGCAACACAGACATAGTTTATGGAATTACAGTAGCGGGACGACCCCCAGAACTACCAGAAGTAGAAGGGATGATTGGCCCTTTTATTAACACTTTGCCGTTTCGCGTCTTAATATCTGGCGAAAAAACCCTTGATTCTTGGTTGCAAAACCTGCAAGCACGCACAGCTTTAATGCGTCAGTTTGAACATTCCAGCCTATCAGATATTCAAGGATGGAGTGATGTTCCACGAGGACAACCACTGTTTGAAAGTTTGCTGGCTTTTGAAAATTTTCCGGTTGATAAATCGTTAAAAACAGCAGATTTTGGGTTGAATGTTCCTGAGTCGTCTTTCTTTGAAACTACCCATTATCCCTTGACTTTAGTGGTTGTTCCGGGGGATGGACTCTCACTCAAATTAAGTTACAATGCGAGTCGCTTTGATGCGGTGGCTATGGAATTATTGCTAGAGCAATTCTGCCATCTACTGTTTAACATGGCAAATAATGCTCAAGCACCTTTGCAGTCTTTATCGCTAATTGGTCATAAAGAATCGGTAATTGAGAACAGGCTAATTACCAATTACCCCTTCGGGGTTCGTCAGTCGCTCATGGGGGAAACCCCCAAGACCGCGCTGACTCACGAATCACCAATTACTATCAGGGAAATATTTGCAGAAACTGTAAACAAATATCCAGACCGCATTGCTCTAACATTTGAGAATGAAAGCTTTACATATAAAGAACTAGACCGCCTTTCTCAGCATCTTGCTCAATATCTCCAAAAGCAAGGTATTGGTGCAGATAAACGAGTGGTAATTTGTCTGGAGCGCTCTCCAGAACTGATTATAGCTATGTTGAGTGTAGTTAAGGCAGGGGGTGTTTATGTTCCTATTGATCCGGCTTATCCTCGCGATCGCATCGAGTTTACCATTTCTGACTGTGAAGCGGAATTAATTCTTACCACAACTACTATCAGTCCCCAACTTCCAGAATCCACACCTAAAATTTGTCTGGATGGGGAAGATGCGCCCTATTTAACTGAAAGCAATGAACCTTTGACAGGAGATACTCTTGACCCTAACTCAGGGGCTTACATTATCTACACATCTGGTTCGACAGGGAAACCCAAAGGTGTATTAGTCACCCAGCACAACGTTACCCGATTATTCCGCAGCACCCAGCAATGGTTTGAATTCAACGAGCAGGATGTTTGGACATTCTTCCATTCCTTCGCCTTCGATTTTTCCGTTTGGGAGATTTGGGGAGCTTTGCTTTATGGCGGGCGACTGGTAATCGTTCCTTATTGTGTCAGCCGTAACCCCCAAAGCTTCCTTCAGCTGCTTCACAATGAGCAAGTTACTGTCTTGAATCAAACTCCCTCTGCTTTTGTTCAATTACTAGCAGCAGAATCAAGTGTGAGAGAGATTGTCCCTCCCTTACGGTACATCATTTTTGGCGGCGAAGCCCTGAATCTACCAAGTTTGCGTCCCTGGTTTGAACGTCATGAAGAAAATCAGACGCGCTTGGTGAATATGTACGGAATTACAGAGACAACAGTCCACGTCACCTATAGAGTTATTAGCAAAAAAGATATAGAGGACTCATCTGGTAGCTTAATTGGTCAACCAATCCCCGATTTACGTCTTTATATCCTGGATTCTGATGGTAATCTCCTACCAACTGGAGTGATTGGTGAAATTTATGTTGGGGGTGCTGGAGTGGCGCGTGGTTATCTTAATCGACCAGAACTCACCGCAGAACGATTTGTAGAAGATGCTTTTTCAGTAGATTTACTATCACGTTTGTATCGCACTGGTGATTTAGGACGTTTTCTCCCTAACGGCGATTTGGAATATTTAGGACGCATAGATTATCAAGTGAAAATTCGCGGCTTCCGCATTGAAATTGGCGAAATTGAAGCCGTTATTTCCCAGTTCCCTGAGGTGCAGGAAACTATTGTTTTAGTTCATTCTGAAACCCAAAGTAATCAACAACGCTTAATTGCTTATGTAGTTTGTACTCCTGGAAAGCAACCAACCATCGAAACACTGCGAAATTATTTGCAGCAGCATTTGCCAGATTATATGATACCGTCGCAGATTGTTTATCTGGAACAATTACCACTGACAGTCAACGGTAAAATAGATCGCAAAGCGCTACCCGCACCAGAAATTAAACGGGAAAATCTTGAAGTTACCTTTGCTCCTCCCGCTACACCCATCGAGGAAATTTTAGCTGACATCTGGCAACAAGTTTTAGGTATAAATCGCATCGGAAGATTTGATAATTATTTTGTTTTGGGTGGCGATTCTATCCGCAGTATTCGCGTTGTTTCGCTCGCACAAACTCAAGGCTTGAACTTAAAATTAGAGCAAATTTTTGCCCATCCTGTGCTGTTAGATTTAGCCACATTGTTGGCAAAATCAGAAGTAGTAGACAGCGATAATATTGATGAAGAACCCTTCGCCTTAATTTCACTTGCAGATAAAGAAAAGTTCCCAAATTGGGCTGAAGATGCCTATCCTTTGGCACAACTGCAAGCAGGAATGCTCTTTCATGGTGAATATTCACAAAGTTCTACAACTTACCATGATGTTTTCAGCTTCCGAATTCGTATACCTTTTGATCTCAAAGTTTGGGAAGCAGCTTATACCCAAATGTTTGCCAGACATCAGATATTACGGACGGCATTTTATTTAGCTGAATTTAGTCAACCGATTCAGGCAGTTGTTAAAGAGGTAACTGCTAAAGTTGTTTTTCAGGATTTAACTAATTTATCGCCCTCAGCACAAGATGATTATGTAAAAACATTTATTGCCAAAGAACGGGAGAATCGCTTCGAGTACAAGAGTGCGCCATTAATGCGTTTTCATATTCACCTACTCGATGATAATGTGATGCAAGCATCTTTTACTTTGCATCATGCCATCATGGATGGATGGAGTTTAGCTAACTTTTTATCAGAATTAACAGGCTTATACCTATATCTACTCGATCGGGGTGTACCTGCGCCACCAACTCCACCAGCTTTGAAATACTCTAGGTTTATTACCTTAGAAAAACAAGCTTTGGTTGATAGTAGTCAGCGAGAGTTTTGGCAAAATAAACTGGCGGAAATTCCCTTCACTAGACTACCAAGGTGGCCGGGTGTGCTTCCCCTAGAAACGAAAATGGGAAAATTTGATCTCACTTTATCAGAAACAATTTCCCACAACTTAAAAGATTTATCTAAGCAATTGGGCGTTCCTCTAAAAACGTTATTACTAGCAGTTCATCTCCAAATTATTGGTTTTTGCTCTGGCGACACAGAAGTAGTTACTGGATTGGTGAGCAATGGTAGACCGGCAGAAACTGATAGCGATCGCGTTTTAGGACTATTCTTAAATACATTGCCATTACGCTTGTCTTTACCGAGAGGTTCTTGGGTTGATTTAATTGCAGAAACTTGGCGGGCTGAACAAGAGTTAATGCCAAATCGTCGGTTTCCTTTGGCAGAATTGCAAAGGTTAAATGGGAATCAACCTTTATATGAAACATCTTTTAATTTTGTTCATTTCCACGTTTATCAAGGACTGCTTAATTGGCGAGAGGTAGAATTAATCCAGGCGGAATCTTTAGATGAAACAAATATTCCTT
Source organism: Nostoc sp. CCY 9925 (assembly GCF_963920935.1). Taxonomy (NCBI): domain Bacteria; kingdom Bacillati; phylum Cyanobacteriota; class Cyanophyceae; order Nostocales; family Nostocaceae; genus Nostoc; species Nostoc sp. CCY 9925. The sequence goes on from NZ_CAWUDO010000022.1 coordinate 23,898, forward strand.
TTGCTGTCAGTTGGAGTGAGGAAGTAGGTGCAGGACTTCTTTCATTTAATATCACTTACGATCGTCAACAATTTAATGATGAGCAAATCAAGAATATTGTTAACTATTACCAAAGAAGTTTGAAGTCGCTAATTGCAAATCCACAAGCTAATCGTGAATTAGGCATAGATAGTTTAATTCAAAATTTGCAATTACCAATCCCCAATTTCCAATCACTAATACATGAAAATTTCGCCCAACAAGCAGCAAAAAATCCTGATTCTATCGCTGTTATTTGTGAGGGAGAAAGTTGGACTTATGCCCAATTGAATCAAAAAGCCAATCAGTTGGCGCGATTTTTAGGTGAGTTTGGTATTAGTGTAGAACAGCCTGTGGGTATTTATTTGGAACGTTCTTTAGACATGGTTTGCGCTATGTTGGCGGTTCTGAAGGCAGGTGGTTGCTATGTGCCAATTGACCCTGATTATCCAGCTGTGCGTATTCAGTCGATGTTGGAGGATGCTAATGTTAGTTTGCTGCTGTCTCGTTCTGATTTAGAAATTTGGAATGGGAAAAACGAACCGCAGAGGACGCAGAGGGCGCAAAGTAACGAGAGTAAAACAAATTTTTTGGATGATTTTTGTCAAGTTATCTGTGTTGATATTTATAGGGAAGAAATTGCAGTTCAATCTGTTGAAGATTTACAAATTCAGGTTTTAGCTGACAATATCGCCTATATCATATTTACATCTGGTTCTACTGGACGACCGAAAGGTATTGCAATTTCCCATGGGGCTTTAGCCCAGCATCAAGCTTGGTTTTTAGAGACTTTTGGGGTGAATTGTGAGGATGTAGTGTTGCAAAAGACACCATTTAGCTTTGATGCTTCGGTGTGGGAATTCTGGACACCTTTGATGGTGGGAGCTAAACTCGTGATGGCGAAGCCGGGAGGTCATCAAAATCCGGCGTATCTAGTCAAAACTATTCAGCAAGAAAATGTGACTTTGCTGCAATTGGTACCGAGTCTTTTAGAAATACTCCTTGGTGAACCGGGATTTTCTGAATGTTCATGTCTGCGTTTAGTTTTTAGCGGTGGTGAAGCGCTGAAAAGACGGGTGTGGGATGAGTTTAGAGATGTTGCATCTAAATTGGTGAATCTTTATGGCCCGGCGGAAACAACTATTGATGTTGCTTTTCATTGTTGTGGAGAAAAGGAAATTACCGAAGTTATTCCCATCGGCAAACCAGTCAGCAACACTCGTTTATATATCCTAAATTCTCATCTGCAACCTGTGCCTATTGGTACACCGGGTGAATTATTTGTGGCTGGCTCCCAATTAGCTCGTGGTTACTGGAATTCCCCAAGCATGACCGCTGCAAGCTTTTTACCCGATCCTTTTGTTGAAAATGCAGGCAGTCGGATGTACCGCACAGGCGATCGCGCCCGGTATTTACCTGATGGTAGTATTGAGTTTCTAGGACGTGCAGATCAACAAGTCAAAATTCGAGGTTTCCGCATCGAAACTGGCGAGATTGTGGCAGCTTTAGAAAAACAAGCTTGGGTAGTTCGGGCTGTCACCAAAGCTATTGCTACTCCTGGTAAACCCAATCGACTAGTTGCTTATCTGGAACTGAAAATACCACCGACATCCTGGCAAACAGTTTTGCGATCGCAATTATTTGCCCTGCTCCCTGATTATATGATTCCTTCGGTGTTTGTCAGTCTCGATGCTTGGCCGTTACTGCCTAATGGGAAAATTAACCTTAACGCTTTACCTGCTCCTAATGAAGAGAATATCATAGGCCGTGAGGAATATATCGCCCCACAAACCAAAACTGAAGAGATTTTAACTAAACTTTGGCAGCAAGTACTACAAGTATCCCGTGTGGGAATTAAAGATGACTTCTTTGAACTGGGAGGAGATTCGATTCTTGCCCTACAAATTATTGCTAAAGCACGGGATGCTGGACTTTATTTCACGCCACAAGATTTGTTTAAAAATCCCCAAGTTGCAGCACTTACACCTCATATTAAAACAACAGCAAAATTACCCAATGCTTTATCAATTCCTGTAGGTAGTGAAGTAGCGCTAACTCCTATTCAGCAATGGTTTTTCCAGCAATCTTTAGAACACCCTGAATACTGGAATCAGACGGTTTTATTGGATATCAAACCGGGATTTAATGCGTCACATTTTCAAACAGTTTTAAGCCATATTGCCGCAAGTCATCCAGCTTTTCGCCTGCGATTCCACCAAACTGAAGCTGGATGGATACAATGGTTAGATGATGATAGTCATGTTTTAAATTTTGATATTGTAAACCAAACTGCTATTTCTCAAACAGAATTACAAAAAATTGCCAGTCAATTTCAAGCACAACTTAATTTAGCCACTGGCCCTCTATTTCGCGCCGTCTACTTCCATAATGATGAGAATAAATCCGATAAATTACTGCTAATTATCCATCACCTTATAGTTGATGGTATTTCGTGGCGCGTCATTTTGCAAGATTTAGCGATCGCTTGTGATGCTTTACAAAAGGAACAGGAAATTTCCTTATCTGCTCATAGTGTCGGTTTCCCACAGTGGACTCAACATCTACATACCCTAACTGAAAATTCTGATTGGCAAGAAGAAGTAGCTTTCTGGAAAACCCAACAAGTTTCTAATTCAGAATTACCCCTTGATTTTCCTGATGGCATAGCAGAAAATACAGAAATTTCTGCTACTCAAATAGAATGCAATTTCAGCAAATATGAAACTGATAGTCTGCTGTATGAACTACCGCGCACTCACAAAGTTAGGATTCAGGAAGTTTTGCTGGCAGTTCTTTTAGAAGTGGTGACAGAATGGACAAATGATTCAAAAATATTAATTGCCCTAGAAAGTCACGGACGAGAAAGTGATTTTACTGCCATTGATGTCTCTGATGCTGTGGGATGGTTTACATCTCTTTTCCCCTGCAAATTAGAGAAAACTCAAAAGAGCAAATTCAGCAATTTAGAAAGCGTCAAAGAACAGTTGCGTAACTTGCCAAATAATGGCTTTGCTTACGGTATCCTCTCTCAAAACTCAGAATTCGCATCTATCTTACCGCCAATTCCCCAAGGTATCCTGTTTAACTATTTGGGGCAATTTGATGAAAACCTTTCCCAAGCAGCACCCTTTACTCCAGCTAACGAAGATGTCGGACTATCCCGACACCCAAAAAATAGGCGGGCTTTTCAACTAGAAATTACTAGTTTAATTGCTAACGGCAAACTCCAAATACGGTTTGGTTTTAGCAAAGCTTTGCACCGAGAAGAAACGATTCGCCGTTTAGCAGATAGTTTTTCTAAACATTTACAGACTTTGTTAGCAACTAGCCGCCAGCAAGAATACAGTTTAACATCTACTGATTTTCCCCTCGCTAACCTTAATTCAGAACAATTAGTTATTGCTTTGGCGCGAACTACTGATGTAGAAGATATTTATCCTCTATCCCCTGTTCAGGAAGGAATACTTTTCCATGCAAATTATGAATCAGAAAAAGATATTTATCTGCAACAGGTAAGTGGTGAAATTGAAGGGTTTCTAGACGTAGAAACTTTTAAAAAGGCTTGGAAATCTTGTATTAACCGCCATCCTAGTTTACGCGCTTCCTTTATCTGGCAAGATTTACCCCGACCGTTGCAACGCATTCACCGCCGGGTCAATTTGCCCTTTGTCTACGAAGACTGGCGCGGATGCGATATTAATGAAGTAGCAATGAAATGGTCAATTCTGTTAACAGCAGACCGTCACCAAAGTTTTTCAACAGAAAGGGCCCCACTGATGCGGATGACGTTAGTGAGAACTCAAGAACAGAAATGGCAATTTCTCTGGACTCACCATCATTTACTTTTGGATGGTTGGTCATTACCTCTAGTTTTCCGGGATGCGATCGCATTTTACCAAGCTAAAACAGAACGCCCAAATTTACCACAACCACCCATCTACCGAGACTTTATTGCTTGGTTGCACAAACAAGAATCTGGTTTGGCAGAATCTTTCTGGCGCAAACAATTAAACGGTTTCCGGGAAGCAACTACTTTTGGTATTAAAAAACACTATTCTGAAAATTACCAAACTTTACAAACTACTATCCCCAAAGCAATTTACACCCAACTCAAAATATTTGCTCAAAATAATCAAGTAACATTAAATACTTTAGTGCAAGCTGCTTGGGGCATTCTGTTGAGCCGATATAGTGGTTCTGAAGATGTAGTTTTTGGTGTCACCGTATCGGGACGTACTACCGAATTATCAGGTTTTGCAGAGATGGTGGGTCTATTTATTAACACCTTGCCCTTGCGTCTGAAATTAGATGCAGCTACACCATTGAAACCGTGGTTAATAGAATTGCGCGATCGCATCTCGGCAATTAATCAATATTCCTTCACTCGTTTAGTAGATATTCAAGAATGGAGTGACATTAAGAGAGGAGAACCGTTGTTTGAATCCATTGTGGTTTACGAAAATTACCCAGTGGAAGAAAGTCTGCGTCAAAATCCAGGAGAACTGGCGATCCATTCTGTTGAATCTTTGGAGAAAAATCATTACCCCATCAGTCTATATGCCTTGCCAGGAGATGATTTAACGCTGAAAATCGCTTTTGGGCAGCAGATTGGGAGTGCAAAAACACGAGGAGATATCTTACATCATCTAACCCAAATATTGACCAGTTTTGTTACCGAAAAACCGCAATTCATTGGTGAAATTAGTTTGTTATCGAAAGCGGAATTAGGTAAGATAAATTCCCCATTACCCATTACCCATTACTCTAATACTCCAATACATGAATTATTCAGTCAACAAGCCGCTCAAACTCCCGAAGCGATCGCTGTTTTCCCCTCCCTAACCTACGCAGACTTAGAACGCAAATCTAACCAAGTTGCTCACGCACTACTACAACTTGGTGTGACGCGAGAAACCTTAGTGGCGGTTTGTTTAGAACGTCATGCAGGTTTGCCGATTGCACTGTTAGGAATCATGAAAGCAGGTGCGGCCTATGTACCACTAGATCCTACCTTCCCGCGCGATCGCCTGGAGTGGATGCTTGCAGATAGCGCGGTGGCTGTAATCATCACCGAAGATCAACTTGTGTCAGCGCTTCCAGCATCATCAGCAAAAGTTCTGTTACTAGATTCGGTTTCGACCCAACCAGATACCGCACCACCTGCGGTTGCTGGTAACAACCACTTAGCTTACGTTATCTATACATCCGGTTCCACTGGACGACCCAAGGGAGTACAAATTCAGCATGAATCTTTGGTGAATTTCCTCCTCAGTTTCCAAGAAAAACTGCGACTGACTGCTGCTGATACCCTAGTTGCAGTAACTACAATTTCTTTTGATATTGCTGGACTAGAACTTTTCTTACCATTAATTAGCGGTGCAAAATTAGTCCTAGCTGACAAGGAAACTACCAGAGATGGATTTAAGTTAGCTCAACTAATGCAAACATCCCAAGCCAGGGTGATGCAAGCCACTCCAACTACCTGGAGATTGCTCTTGGCTGCTGGTTGGCAACCAAATGATAGTTTTCGCATCCTCTGCGGTGGAGAAGCTTTGCCAGTTGATTTAGCCGCCTCTCTTCTCAACTCTCAGGTGAATCTGTGGAATGTTTACGGGCCGACGGAAACCACAATTTGGTCTACCGTCAAAGAAATTAAGCTGCAACAGGATGCACATTCCATAGGTAGGGGAATTGCCAACACATCAATTTATATTTGGGATAATGCTGGTAATCCTGTTCCAGAAGGGGTTGTAGGTGAGTTGTTGATTGGGGGAGCAGGATTAGCACGAGGTTATCGCCAAAGACCAGATTTGACGGCGGAAAGATTTGTTCCCAATCCCTTAGCCACAAATCCCGGTGAGCGATTATATCGGACTGGTGATTTGGCGCGTTGGCTACCCAATGGTGAAATTGAATTTTTGGGACGCATCGATTACCAGGTTAAAATCCGTGGTTTCCGTATTGAACTAGGGGAAATTGAAACCGTTTTAGAAACTCATCCTGCGATCGCCCAAGCTATTGTCCAAGCTATTGACAACAATGTAGCAGGTAAAAAGCTTGTTGCATATCTAGTTTTCAAATCTGAAGCTGAAAAACCTACTCTTGAAACTTTGCAATCATATACGTTGGCAAAACTACCCGATTATATGCTGCCTGACTCTTGGGTGTTTCTAGATGCGATGCCTCTAACACCTAATAATAAAGTTGATCGCCTTGCTCTACCCTTACCAAATCAGTTTGATCATCAAGTTGATTATACAGCGCCGAGAAATGCGATCGAAGAAGCATTAACCTATATTTGGCAAGAAATTCTGCAAGTCGATAAGGTGGGAATTATGGATGACTTTTTCCGACTGGGCGGACATTCTTTATTAGCCGCTCAAGTTCATGCTCGCATTAGAAAAGTATTTTTGATTGATTTAGAATTACGAGAACTTTTTGATACGCGAAGAATTGAAAAAATGGCACAACTTTTATTAGCGCGAGAACCTCAAGTGGGACGCACTGAAAAAATAGCGAAAGCGTTTTTACGCCTCAAACAAATGACACCAGAAGAAAAGGCTAAACTTCTCCAAGACAAACGTAAAAAGGATTGAAAAAAGGCTGGATTGTCATGTTTTTAAATCAAGGACAACAGTAACTTTCATGTGATTCACCAAGGCGGCGGGAAACACACTTGCTTTTTGGGGTGTTTCGACTGCGCTCAACACAAGTGTTCGGGATAGCCGCCCCGCCGCCGTTAACTGTTAATGTGAAATCCCATCCCCTTTTAGGTGTGGGATGATCTGAAAAAATCTACAAATAGGAATTTTTTGATGAGTAAACATGATTTAACCACAGTGAGGCACATTGAACGGGTTGAACAACCGACAAGAGAAGAATTCCAAAGGAATTTTCTCTCTCCTAGAAGACCCGTCATCATCACTGGTGCTATTAATGATTGGAATGCTCTCTCTTTATGGACTGCAAATTATCTAACTAGCTTATTCAGTGATAAACAGGTTGAGATAAGTGTTTCTCAAAATAGTATTTTTACAGGCAATCTGGAAAATGGATTTGCTAATTTGAGACAGAAAATGCAATTTAGTGACTTTATCAACGTCCTGAGTTCAAAAAATAAATTTGATAAATTCTACTATCTCCAACAACAGTCAATCCCTACAGAATTTCCCGAACTCTTGAAAGATATTAAGTTTCCAGAATATTTTGATAAAAAGTTATTTGTCGATCCAACTATTTGGATTGGTTCTGGCGGTAACACATCTCCATTGCATTATGACGCAATGGATAACTTATTTATTCAAGTTAGCGATCGCAAGCGTTTCCTGTTGTTTGACCCCCAACAAACATCTTCATTATATCCTTTCCCTGCTGGTTCAAAAATTCCCCACATGAGCCAAATAAATATTGAAGAACCAGATTTAGAAAAATTTCCCAATTTCCAAAAAGCCAAATATTTTGAGTGTATTGTCGAACTCGGGGAAATTTTATTTATTCCTGCTTTTTGGTGGCATCAAGTATACTCCCTAGGCAATTCAAATCACGAGCTAAACATTTCTGTAAATTTCTGGTCTAAGCCACCTATGAGTCAATTTTTAACCCCTCCTGGTCGAAGATTGGCAGCGCAGATACCCGCTATTTTAAAGAGAGCTTTGAGTCGATGATTCTATATTAGAATAGTATAATCTGTGATTTTTTTAATCTCTGAACATTTGTTATTTACCTCATATTCTACCAATCACAAAATATACAACTAATTTATGAAATATGTATGTAAGTAAACTAATTGAACTAATTCGTGAATTGCGTAATTTTACTCTCTTCTGGCTGGGGCAATCTCTGTCTGAAATCGGAAATCGCTTGACAGGATTTGGCTTAGGTATCTGGGTTTATCATAACACTCATGCTGTTACACAATTAAGCTTAGTTATATTTTTTACAACTTTGCCAGGTGTATTAATCACTCCCTTTGCTGGTGCATTAGTAGATAGGTGGAATCGAAAATGGACAATTATTTTTAGTGAAATAGCTGCGGCTTCAATTACACTCACACTTGCTATATTGCTACTGACTGGCAATCTACAACTCTGGCATACTTATGTTTCTGCGTTTTTTACTTCAGTCTGCGGTTCTTTTCAAATGACTGCGAAGGGAGCTGCTTTACCATTGATGGTTCCTAGCAATCAGATGGGGAGGGCTAATGGCTTGATTCAGTTCAGTACAGCATTAGGACAACTGGTTGCACCAATCCTAGCGGCTATACTCATCGCCAATCTACAACTTCAGGGCTTGCTACTGATTGATTTGTCTACCTATTTAATTGGATTATTAACCCTAATATTTATTAATATTCCTCAGCCAGAATCGAGTATTGTGCCAACTATGGGAATGTCTACCATCATCAATGATATTGTTTATGGCTGGGAAAACATTTACTCTCGCTTTTTCTTGCTGATTCTACTGTCATTCATGACAATTTATTTTTTTGTGAATGGCATGACTTCTGTCTTAATTAATCCCTTAATATTATCCTTTTCCTCGGCTACGACATTTGGGAGTGTAATGTCAATTGCCGGCGGTGGAATGGTTGCTGGCAGCATCCTTATGAGTATCTGGGGAGGAGGGAAAAAATCGCTCTCTCCTCTGTTTCTATTTTCGGCATTAAATGGAATAGGTTTAATAATCACTGGTATTAAACCCTTTATTCCTACCATAGCCTTAGGCATTTTTATTTCATTTTTTACCTTGCCGATTATTCTAGGTATTAATAGTACAATTTTGCAAACTAGCATCCCGCCAAATATTCAGGGACGTGTTCTTTCATTGTTCTACACTTTGGCAGGCTTGGCTGGGGCTTTTGGTAATCTTAGCGCCAGCCCTCTAACTGATGGTTTTTTGGAACCTATGCTATCTACTGATGGGGTACTTGCTAGTACTGTTGGGCGGTTGATTGAAACTGGTTCAGGGCGTGGAATCGGTTTTTTAATGGTTCTTGAAGGGCTACTTGTTTTAATTATCTCAGTCATTTTGTACAATTACTTTGCATTAAAACAAATGGATGAAGAATTGTTAAATACTAATGAGCTAATAGTAAAGAATAAGATAATAAATACGTTGGATCAAGAACATTAAAAAGTTATTCAACTGCTTCAAAACTGCAATATCTGTCACTAGAACATGGTAAGCAATTTTTTTTTAGCCTCATTGAGGTATCTTTGAAATGGAGAAAATTACTGCTACTGTCTACGATACAATTGACCCATACCAATGTGACCTTTTGCAATCCCTCCTTACTAACCCCTTTAATCCCACATTACAAGAAATATTTGGGGATGAGTTCAAATCTCAATCAGAATTTTACCAACTTCCTGCTACACCGCTCTTTACCATCAAGCAATGGGAAGCTTACCATTCTGAATTTTATACTCATAAAAACATGCAGGTTGGCACATATATCGAATACCCGCAAATTCAAGCCCGCCTCTATAGACCGATCAAACCTATAGAGAGTGTTGCGGAAATATTAGACCTTGAACACCAAGTTCATCAAAATGAAACTTTAAAAAAAATGCATTTGATTGATATGGTCGTGGTCGCGAATAAAAATGGTGATTAGAGCAATTTTATTTGAGTTCTGAGTATTTCATAGGACGCTGTTAGCGCAAAGAATACGACTCCAAAGCATAAATGATGCCTTACAGTCTACTAAAAGACCTTCCAAGCGGCGTTCACAACAACTTTCTCTGTAATGATACATATGCAATAAATGGACAAACCGCAATTATTAGCAGAAGCAAATCCCCCGACTTGGTTAAAAATCTTACTAATAATCCTCATCGGGTTAGGTATTTTCTTTCGCTTTGCCCATCTAGGACATAAAATATACTGCTGTGACGAATCTTGGACATCCGTAGCAATTTCTGGTCACACTGTGGCCGAGCTAAAACAGGAAGTTTATAATCATCAAGGCACAATTCCTATTAGCACCTTCGACAAATATCAGCACATTAATCCAGATCGTGGTGTAGCTGATACAGTTAATTACTTAATCACCTCAGACCCACAGCATCCCCCCTTATATTACGTAATGGTGAGATTCTGGGTGCAAGTATTTGGAGATTCACCTACTGGGATCAGGAGTTTATCAGCACTCATCAGTCTGTTCATATTTCCCAGCGTCTATTGGTTGTGTTTAGAGTTGTTTGAGTCTCCACTTGTGGCATGGGTAGCGATGGCATTAATTGCCGTTTCTCCTTTGCAGTTATTTTTTGCTCAAGAAGCACGTCAATACAGTTTGTGGATGGTAGAGATTTTACTATCGAGTGCTGCTTTATTGCGAGCTATTAGACAAGAAAAAAAAGAAAATTGGGTTTTGTATACCCTCACCTTAGTTTTAGGATTATACACCCATTTATTCACAGTTCTGGTAATTATAGCTCATGGTATTTATGTAGTTATTCAACAACAGTTTCACTTCAGCAAAACCTTACTCAATTATCTGCTTGTTAGTATTGCTGTCTTCTTAATGCTTTTGCCTTGGTTGATTGCGATCATCCCCCACACTAGCACAGCACTAGAGCTAACTTCAGGGTCGGCACTAAAGTGGATAAATAATCCCTTCGAGCTAATTGCTATTTTTTTGATTCGAGTCACTCGAATATTTTTCGATCTTAATTTAACCTCAGATATATTTGGGTTTAATAGTTTTACTCTTGAAGGCTCTTTATTTTATAGTATTCCTGCGTTAATATTCAGTTTAAGCTTGATTATTTACTTGGGATTTTTCCTCAGAAAATTTCCAATAAATAAAACCAGTCTATTGATTTTTATCTTGGGAGGTTTTCCCAGTCTATTGTTAGTGATATATGACCTAATTTATGGAGGTATTCGCTCCATTCAAGTTCGTTACCAACTGCCTTTATATCTTAGTCTAGAAATTATTGTAGCCTATATTTTAGCTTTTAATATTTTGCAACAACATAATTGGCAGGCAAAAATATCTCAATTCCTAATAGTCGGATTGTTCATAGCAGGTTTAGTTTCTGATGCCAGATTTTTTCAAGCGGAGAATTGGTGGCTGCAATCCGATGGTCAATATATTAGAGAAACAGCTCAAGTTCTCAATCAATCAGAAAAGCCTTTACTGATAATTAATGACTATCCTGTTAATTTGGGAGGAATTCTAACCTTAAGTCATTATTTACCAAAAGTTTGTCTACTACCTGTAGCAGATAATTTTCTGCTGCCGATTTCTCCGAAATATAGTCATATTTTATTTATGCAAAATAGTAGTAGTTTATTTCATCAAATGGAGCAAGATATAACCTATTCTTTGAAAGTGATTAAAATACTTAATTTACCACCTGGAGGTTTATGGGAATTTGAGAAAATCGAACGAACTTAAACAGTAGTACTTGAGATTATACAAGTGCTAGAAATGGAGTAAAAATATGATAAGTATGAAACTGAATGAATTACGATCTTCAGATTAACGATCGCACAAATCGACTATACTTAACTTGGCTCTTTATGAGTAGGTTGATTCGTTTCGCCATAGTAGGTTTAAGTGGTGTATTTGTAGACTTGGGAGGATTCTATGTTCTGCATACCCTGTTGGGTTGGTTGTTAACTCCGAGTGCAATACTTTCAACAGAGATAGCAATTATTAATAATTTTCTCTGGAATGATGTATGGACTTTTGGTGATGTGTCTGTTCAGCAACAATTAGTCCAGCGTTTGCAACGTTTTTTCAAGTTCAACCTAATTTGTTTTTTTGGACTTATTTTCAATGCTTTAATTGTGAATTGGCTGTTTTATCGATTTAGAGTGAATGAATATTTGGCAAAATTGGTAGCAATCCTTTGTGTGACTTTTTGGAATTTTTCGCTTAACTGGAAGGTTAACTGGCAAACAAAGGAGACAAAAGTAGATGTTTTGAGAGATGGTGATAAGGCAAATCTCTCAATTTTTATGCTGATGATACAGTGGATTTAGTATTTTACAAATATGGAAAAACTGGAAAGAGAAAAAACGATATTCGCTAATAATTTGAATATAAAGAAACTTTCTGTAATATTTAAGACAAATAATAGTAATATGCAAGGATGATTTCTAGAATAAAATTTTGATTTATGAATCAGGAAGTCCATTACCTGAGATAAATTGTTTGCCAACTCCCCATCTTTAATTCGTAGGAATGCTATATGCGCTATTTTGACGAATACTGTGAAGTACATCTCGACCCTAGCACAGCACCATATACTTGGGTGTTTAGGAGTGATGAAAAAATCTCCCTCAGATTTGGTGTTCACTTATCTAAAAATCCAGATTATGGTCAGATAGCGTATGAATTGAATGATGGACAAGGATATTGCGATTCAGATCGAATTACGGCACAAACTGAAAGCATTATAGACAATGGCTTCCAAATGTTCTCACTCATCCTACCACCTATCAGTAGTGGGGGAGGATATCGCTACAGTTTAGGTTATGTGGATACATTTGGTAATGAACATACAAGCACGCGATCGCATTTTTTGTTAGTCTGTGATGAAGCACCCCGCTCAATGGCTGAAATTCCATCTGTATTCCTGGGCTATGTAGATAATCAGCCTTTATATGGACTAAAACCAAAGGTTGCAATGACATCTAGTCCTAATGATTGGGATGCACGTCTATTTTACTCAATCATGATCGATCGATTTGCTCGCAGTGCAGACAGCAACTACACTGGTCTAAGTGCAGTCAAATACGATCCGACTTCCCCCTATACAAGTCATGGTGGGACTATTCGGGGCGTAATTGAGCAGATAACATACTTGAAGTCATTGGGAATTAGAGCCATTATCCTCAGCCCTGTCTATGTCAACGCTGCTGATGGCTATCATGGCTATCATCCCATCCACTTGTTGATGGTTGATCCACGTCTGGGTACACTTATGTGTCTGCGTGAGTTGGTGAAAACTGCTCATGAAGCTGATATTGCAGTCATTTTAGACGTAGTTAACAACCATATTGCAGATAGCATTAACTGGGAAGAGTATGGGGGACCACCAGGGGGAAAGTTTAAGTATGTGCAAGGTGATGACTTTGCAGTCATGCCTTTTCCTATAGAAGCACGTAACACATTACTCTTCCACGGGCCTGAATACACTGATATGGTAAATCAAAGACTCTTTGGCTTTCTGGAAGATTGGCGAACAGAGACAAGTTATGTTCGAGAATTGCTGATTCAACACCTAAAATACTGGATTGCAGAAACAGACATTGATGGCTTCCGATATGATTCAGCACGTCATGTTGGTCTTGATTTCTGGGAGCCTTGCGTTGAAGAAATATCAAGGTATGCTGCCTATCTTGGGAAAAAGCAGTTTCTACAAATAGCCGAACACGCTGGCAGTACCCATGAAGAAGTAATTGCCTACAATGGGGCTAAATTTTCAAATCTGATCGACTACCCTACTTATTATGCTGTCAAGCATTCTTTGACTGATGGTAATTGGCTAGGGGGTTTGGCAGATTATTTTTGTGGTTTTCTAGAGCCATCACACGCATATCATGCTGGTTGGCGGAATAATATTATGTTCCTCGATAACCAAGATACAAGTAGAATTTTCCATCAATTCTTAAGTTGTCTAGGAAGCCAAAATGAAGCGCGAGTCCGTTTATATTTTGCACTTTCTTGCTTGATTTTAGGGCCACAAATACCTTCTATTTATCAAGGAACAGAGCAAGAATTTTCTGGCGCTTTAGGGATGCATCAACATCAGGATACAGGTGAGTGCATTGGTCATGATTGCTATGTGCGGGAAGATATGTTTGATAACCCTGGGTGTGTGTGGGAGTTTGGGCCGATTAACCGCAAAATTTTTGAACCATATAATAAAAACCACCCAAGTTTTTTACTAATTCGACAGCTTGCCGAAATTAGGTTTCAAAACAGACTAATTCAGAGTGGAAACCGCACTCTCTTATGCTCTAGAAATAATGGTCTCTGGTGTGTACTCATTCATGGTGCAGAGTATGAACAGCCACTTTTCGTTGCGATGAACCTGGGAGCCATACCAGTATTGGAGGAGGCTTTCAAAATTCCTAATTGGTACGGGGAGTTCTGCGGAGTCGATATGCTGATTGCTACATCAGGTGGAGTATTCCATCTTGTGGAAGGTGGTATGCGAATTAAACTTCCACCATTTACATTTGTCTTAGGACGACTATTACAGGCGACAAGTAAAGCTCAAGAATAGGAGCAAGTTTTATTGCCTCTCTAATCTCTACATGGGGGACACCTTGCTTGCTGAAGATTCAAAATCAGGCACATTAACTTCTAAGTCTCGGATGGCAGGGTATTGGGAGCCGATAAATGCTGTTACTAATATAAAACACCCGATAATTACGAACAATAGTCCAATACCACGACCAGGCCCAGAGCCAATTATTTGGCCAACCAGTACTTGAGACCAAAGTCCATCAAAAGCCATCAGTGGCTCGAAAACATAGTCAGCTAGTGGGCCTGCAACGATCGCAGCTAGCGGTACAGCGACCCCCCACATCGCTCCGGTTAATGCAAATACTCTTCCCTGTACCGACTCAGCAACTTTTGTCTGCAAGATAACTTGCACTGAGCCATTGATGAAAGGTGCAGTCAGGAAGAAAAGTAAAGTAGCGATCGCAATTTGGATGATAGAAGGGCGTAAACCAGCAATGGCAATGCACACCCCACTCAATGACATAGTGATTAGAACAGGGCTGATCAAGTTCTGCCAACTATTCTTCCATGTACTCATCACTATAGCCCCTACGAACATACCAAGACCGCTAGCAAATGCAATCTGTCCTAATTTAGCTGGCGTAGTTAAAGAAAGAATTAGGGGAAAGCTTAGTACACTGACAAAGCCAACCAGGAATTGGTAAATCGTGAACAGAATCACAAAGCTGAGTAGTCCAGGACGCTCTGTTAGATAAGTCCAGCCATACAGTGTTTCTTGCAAAAGTGAGGTATGCGGAGTGTCCTCATTGGCATCAGTAGCTTGGCTTAACTCCGGGAATCGCACTAACAGAAGGGGAACAAGGGCAACTAGTAAAGTTGCGAAGTCGATGATGAGAATGCCTCTTTGCTTAACAATACCCAGCAAAATACCTGCTAGTAAAGGCGAGATGATTTGCTGAATGCCCATTCCCAATTGAATCATACCGCTCACCCGTGCTAAATCCTCTTGAGGCACCAAAGAGGTAATGGAAGCTTTATAAGCGGGCGTATGGAAAGCACCGATGATGGAAGTGATGATATTTCTGAGATAGATATGCCAAATCTCTAGTTGACCAATACTGATTAGCAGTATCAGAATTAGGGTACACAGTCCTTTACAGACATGACTAATAATCATTATCCAGCGACGATCCCAACGATCGACTAATGTGCCTGCTATTGGCGAAATGACGATGAGTGGTATTGTACAAGTCAGGGTAAGGAAAGCAAATTGGGTAGCAGAGCCAGTTTGCTGGAATACCGAGATATCCAGAGCAAACCCAGTCATAGAGACGCCAATCAGAGAAATTAATTGTCCTAACCAAATAAATGTGAAAATACGCATTTTTATGTATAAAATTATGATTTGGTTGTCGTTCTGTATTATATGTATACTTGGTCAAATTGAGATGAAAGTACTACTTATTGTAACTAAGAGGAAGTGCGTAAACTCTAGATTGCGGAGTAGATATACAGGAATAAAGTTAGCGATCGCTAGTAGGGGGTAAATTGCGATCGTCAAGGACACTCTCTTTTGAACCTGTGCGTGATTAATCCCTACCGCAGTAACTAGAAGGCATAGTTATGAAAATCCTCAGAACTAGAAAAATTTATATAGTCTACAAATGAATCGATTCAGCTTGAAAGCGGTTAAACGGTTTTGGGCGATCGCTCAACTCTATTGGTTAGGTAATGAAAAACGAGGTGCTATAGGTTTACTTGTGCTTCTCGGAGTTTTATTGTTAGCTACTACCCAAGTCAAGGTATTGTTAAATAGTAAACAAGGAGATTTAATTTCTGCCCTTTCCGCTCATAATAGTACTAAATTCTGGCAAGGTATACTGGTTGCGTTCGGGGGAATAATTGTCTTTGGTTTTCTAAATTCTGCCTATGGTTATCTGCGAGAGACAATCGGCATTTATTGGCGACGATGGTTGACCCATCATTTACTTAATCAATATTTCAAAAATCGCGCTTTTTATGAGGTGAGTAACTCCCACAAAGAGATTGATAACCCAGACCAACGTATTTCTGAAGATGTTGCCAATTTCTGCCAGCAATCTATTCAATTTTTGGTCAACTGTCTGGAATCTGTTTTTGTAGTAATTGCTTTTAGTGTCATTCTCTGGTCTATTTCAAAAAATCTAGTTATTGTTCTGGTAATTTACTCCATTTTAGCCTACGCCATAACAATTGGGTTCTATGGCAAAAAATTAACGCAACTAAATTTTGAACAACTCAAAAAAGAAGCTGATTTTCGCTTTGGTTTAGTTCGTATAAGAGAGAATGCCGAGTCTATTGCTTTTTATAACGGTATCCTTCAAGAAGCCAATAAAATTAAACTTATATTTAATGAGGTTTTTAATAATTTTAAGCGATTGATATTATGGTCAGAGGTGTATTTAAATATATTTAAATATCAGTTTGGTTATCTACCCTGGATCATACCAGCATTGATTTTAGGAAACCAGATTCTGTCAGGTGAAACAGAGGTGGGAAAAGTTACAGAAGCGGGTGGTGCCTTTGGGCAGGTCGCTTTTTCTGTGAATCTGATTATGTATCAGTTTGAAAAATTCACTAAATTTGCTGCTTCAATTAATCGCCTATATATTTTTTCTGAATATCTCAAACAGCCAAGCAAAGCAATAGCTAATGCTAAGACTATTGATATAGTCATAGACAGCCGTTTAGCTTTGGAAAACCTGACTGTCCAAACTCCCAATTATCAAAAAACTTTATTTAGTAACCTTTCTGTAGCATTGCCAACAGGGCAGGGATTACTAATTATGGGAGATAGCGGTTGTGGTAAAAGTTCTTTGTTGCGTGCCTTAGCTGGTTTATGGAATTCGGGAACAGGTGTAATTGTTCGTCCAGAATTAGAAGAAATACTATTTTTACCGCAGCGCCCTTATATGATTTTAGGGACTCTTCGGGAGCAGTTAATCTATCCTAACGCCAAGGTTGATCTCAGTGATGAAGAACTTCATCAAGTTCTCCACAGAGTAAATTTGTCAGACTTAGCAGAACGGTTTGGTGGTTTTGAGGTCGAGCAAGATTGGAGCGATCTTCTTTCTTTAGGGGAACAACAAAGATTAGCTTTTGCTCGGCTTTTAATTACGAAACCCAAATATGCAATTTTAGATGAAGCAACCAGTGCTTTAGATATTAACAACGAAGAACATCTTTATAGTCTTTTAGTAGAAACAGGGATAACCTTTATTAGTGTTGGTCATCGCCCTACTCTCAAGAAATATCATCAGGTTATTGTTAATCTTTGAATTTTTAAAACTAGCAGGGTATTTTCTATGAGCCGTGTAATATTTATGAACGTTTCAGCTGCCGGGCACGTAATTCCCACCTTTGGATTAGTGACGGAGTTGGTGAAGAGATGTGAAGAGGTAATTTACTACGAAATTCCCCGTTTTCAACAAGAAATCGAGTCTTTTGGAGCTGCTTTTCGTTGCTATCCTCAACTCAATCCTGAGACAGCGCCACCATCTGAAAATGAAATGTCTCTAGTGCCCTCTCTAACTTGGTGTACTCGTGAGATGCTACCAGCACTCTTAGAATCAGTGCGTGCAGAAAAGCCAGATTATATTATTCACGACTCTCTCTGTCTCTGGGGAAGACTAGTAGCGCAGTTGCTCAATATTCCCGCTATTAATTCCATTGCTACAGCCGCTTTTACTCCCGAAAGTTTCTATGAATGTCCTTGGCTGAGGAAGAAACTACCACGATTGTTAAAAGAGGCGGCTGTCGGGATGAAGCACTATCGTCAACATCAACGTGAGTTACGAGCAACTTATGGTGTACCTCCAATTAAATTTGTTGACACTTTTACTAATATTGAACCTCTCAACATTTGTTATTTACCCCTAGAACTCCAACCTTATAGCGATAAATTTGATAAACGCTTTCATTTTGTTGGCCCTTGTAATCCAGTGCGGGCAGTAGAATATGATTTCCCAATGGAGAAATTGCATTCATCCAAGCTCATCCTGATTTCATTTGGGAACATTCACGACCCAGGTTTGGGATTTTACCAGAAATGCATTGAGGCTTTTGCTAACACCGATGCTCAGGTAGTAATGGTGTTGAGTCCAGCTTTAGATGTCACACTTCTAGGAGATATTCCAGAAAACTTTATCATTCGAGCTATGGGTACTGTTCCCCAATTACAAATATTAGAACGTGCCAGTCTATTCATTATGCACGGAGCAGGCGGTGGAACACGGGAAGCTGTCTGGTATTCGGTACCAATGATTGCAGTACCACAAACTTATGAGCAAGAAATCATTTCCCGCCGCATTCAGGAGCAGGGTGCAGGAATTATGATGATGTTAGAAGATATAACTCCAGAAGGCTTGCAGCAGACGGCACAACGAATTTTTGATAATAACTCTTTCCGAGTAAATAGTGGTCGTTTGGGCGATGCTTGTCGTGCGGCTGGCGGAGTAAAGCGAGCGGTAGATGAAATTCTGCGATATGTTTATGAACAGAAATCTTCACAGCCATTACAATATATATCTTAATTGCTGCTAGAGAAGTTAGAAAAAATTTGTAAATAAAGTTATACCAATTCTCCATGAAGATGCACTTAAATTCACAGAAATTGGTATTACATAAGTAGTACTGTTTTGATTTTTTTGAAGTGAGCTTCTTTTATAAACAAGCTCACGCGAAAGAATCACACAGTACCTTTGAGAAAAGAGCGAAAGAACCAGTATGGTTCTAAAAGCATACCGAATAAAACTCTGGTTATCTGGTGTTTTGCAGGCAACCAAGAAGTAGTCATGTGGTGTATGGTATAAGTCTCTGAGCTAGGCTGACTCTTGAAGATTTTGCCGTTTAGTTCCATTGGAGCACCTGGTTCAAAAATATATCCTGGGCATATACGAACTGTGGGACTTTCATGGAATTTACTTGCTACTACGGAATCATTTAACATGATAGGCCCGGTGCTGTAGCCCACATAATAAGGCATGGTATTTTGGGCTGAATTATCTTTGCGTTTTTGTAATTCATCGAAGACTTTTAGCCAGAGGGGATGCCCTGGAACACTTCCCATAATGGCATTACTAAAGCAAACTAATTTTGAAAGCACAAGCTCAAAATCTGCTAATAAATCATCAAGTGGTTTGAGGCATTCAATATCCATATCAATATAGAAGCCTCCATAATGGTGAAGGATGAAATAGCGTATGGCATCAAAACGTTGAATTTTATGGGGATAAGCATCAAATATTGGCAGAAACCAGGAATAATTATCTGCCATAAATTTCCTTGCTCTGGCTTCATCCCAAAATTGGTGTTCCCAATCAGGGTGATGATGCAAAACTGTTTGATGATAACGACGATATTTTTCTGGTATGGCTGCTTCTCCCAGAAAAAAAATCTGATGGATTATTTTGGGAATTTTAGTCATGGGGTATGTTGAGGAATGGACCGGGGAAATAGAGAAGAATTAGAGCGTTTTATTGAATAAATAGAATAAATTCCAGCGGCGAATTAACAAAATTATCTTATTTACCCAATAATTACCTTCAATTTTTCTTTACATGCTTCTTTTCTCTCCCCCTGCCTCTTCTAACTCCCCTGCTCCCCCTGCTCTCTTATTCCTGCATCGCCTGACGTAAACTTAAAGGACGCATATCTGTCCATACTTCTTCGATATAGGCTAAACATTCAGCTTTAGGGCCTTCTTTGCCTACTGATTTCCATCCTAATGGCAGTTCCTGTTTCCATTTCGGCCAAATTGAATATTGTTCTTCATGATTGACTACTACAAGATAAATAATTTCGTCGTTGTGTTCGTTGTTACTCATGATTTTTTAGGCTCCTTTATTTTGGTGATTGGTCTATTACCCATTACCTTTAACTAATATGCCGTCATCGCTTAAGTTTACGGAACGGCGTTGACGCGATGCTTTGGGAATATCGGCGGTTGTTTGCACAGATGGAGAAGCTGCTAGTAAAAGAGCGATCGCTTCTGGGGTGCGATGGGTGAATAATTGAGGTAGGGGAAACTCGGTTTGATAGCTTTGGCGCAAACGGATGGCTAATTGGGTAACTAGCAGGGAATCTCCGCCAATTTCAAAGAAATCATCGGTAATTCCTACCCGTTCTATTTGTAATAAACTAGCCATCAGGGAACAGATAGTTGCTTCTTGGTCATTTCTGGGTGCAATGTAAGGTTTATTTGTCCCACTCCAATCGGGTGCGGGTAAGGCTTTGTAGTCTACTTTGCCGTTAACTGTTAAGGGAATTGTTTCTAGTGGCACATAGACCACTGGAATCATATAGTCTGGTAATTTGCTCTTTAAAAACTCTGGTAAGACGGTTTTCAAATCTGAATCGGTATTAGAGATAAAGTAAGCAATTAGCCGATTATCTCCATTTGGAGCTTTCCTTACAGTGACTAAGGCTTCTTTTACTTGGGAGTGAGTGCTGATAACAGCGGCAATTTCACCTAGTTCAATACGAAAACCGCGTATTTTAACCTGCTGGTCGGCGCGTCCGAGATATTCTAGTTCGCCATTCGGTAGACGACGCGCTAAATCTCCACTGCGATATAGACGACTACCAAGAGTTTTGGCGTAGGGGTCGGGAATAAATCTCTCTGCACTTAAACGAGGCTGATGCAGATAACCCCGCGTCACTCCCGCACCGCCAATGTAGATTTCCCCAGGAACCCCTATCGGCATTGGTTCCAGGTTCTCATCTAAGATATAGAGATTTAAATCGGGAATCGATTGACCAATAACACTACCTTGATTGGCGTTTACATCTGCTTGGGTAATCGGTCTATAGGTGACATGAACGGTGGTTTCGGTAATCCCGTACATATTAATTAATCTCGGTTTTTCGTCGCCATATAACTCAAACCACGGTTGTAGGCTTGGTAGTTCTAAGGCTTCTCCCCCGAAAATGACGTAACGTAAAGGTAGCTTTTGTGTCTCTGATGTGGCTAATTGGATTAATTGCTTAAAGGCTGATGGAGTTTGATTTAATACCGTAACTTTGTGGTTTTGGAGCAGTTGGAAAAAGTCTTTTGGTGAGCGATTTGTCCAATAGGGGACTACGACTAGTTGACCGCCATATAGCAAAGCTCCCCACAGTTCCCAAACAGAGAAGTCGAAGGCGTAGGAGTGAAACAACGTCCAAACATCTGCGCTGTTAAATTCAAACCAGGATTGAGTGGCTTTGAGCAGGCGGATAACGTTGGCATGGGTAACGACACAACCTTTAGGTTTCCCTGTGGAACCACTTGTATAAATTATATAGGCTGGATGCTCTGGTAATATCTGGACTGCTAAGGACTTATGGCTTTGATTTTCTAGTTGGGTGGCTATATCTTCTAGAATGATAATTTCGGTATCACCTGCGGGAATTTGGGGAACGACTGAACGCTGGGTGATGAGTAGAGAAACGCCACTATCTTGTAATAGAAATTCTATACGATCGCTTGGATAACTAGTATCAACAGGAACATAAGCACCACCAGCTTTGAGAATTGCTAGGATGGCTATTACTAAATGTTCCGAACGTTCTAAACAAAGCCCTACAAGGGTTTCTGGTTTAACGCCTTTGCTTTTGAGGTAATGTGCAAGGCGATTGGAACAAGTATTTAATTCCGCAAAACTGAGAGCAGTTTCTTGGAAACAGAGGGCGGTTTTGTCTGCATATTGGGACACCGCTTGAGCAAAGGCAAAAACCAGGGTTTTGTCAGATAGATAACTGGCTGAGTCGAGATTGGAAGCTTGCAGTAGGCTTTGGCGTTCTTCAGAAGAGAGGAGCGATCGCTTGTGGTATGGTGTTTGTGGTTGAGTGGCAAGTTCAGTCAGGGCAGTTTGATAATACTTGCTATATTGCTCAACTTGTGCATCGCCAAACTGCTGCACGTCATAGATTAAATTTAATTGCAGGGCTGCACTTCCTGGAACCAGACAAAACTCTACTAAAAAGGGAAAGTCTGTCTCTTCAAAAATATCAACGTTGTTAACTTCAACTTGAGGTAGATTTAGCAGTCCTTCATATACGTGAAAATGGACGTAGTTGAATCCTACTTCAAATAAAGGACGCTGATCAATCAGGCGTTGCATCTCAGCTAATGGGAAATTCCGATAAGGGAGGATATCCCGTTCAGCACGGAAAACGGTTTGGATTAACTCTAACCAACTACCGGATGTTAATTCCATCCTCAACGGTATCGTATTGACGAACAAACCTAACAGATTTTCACTGTCAAGGGTTTCGGGTCGTCCATTGATGACATTACCAGTCACAACTTCATTTTGTCCAGTTAAAAAGGAGAGAACGCGCAGATGCACGGCTAAAAGCGCAGTTTTCAGAGGGACTCCAGCATTTTTGGCAAGTTTGTGGAGGCTATTAGCTAACTGCTCGTCAATAGGGATTGATAAGCGTTGCAGATGGCGTTGTAAAGACATGGAATGCTCTACATTCAGACGTGGGAGGGTGCTAACTTCCAAGTTGCTGAGATGTTTTTGCCAAAATTCTTGCAGTTGCTTGTCAGCGATCGCTTGTTGTTCTTGAGCGATAAAATCTCTGTAAGCAATCTCTGGAACTGTCAAGGCTGGAACATTTCCGGTTTCTAAATACTGAACATAACGTTGTAATAATTGCGTGAGTAATGTTGCGACACTCCAACCATCCAGAATGACGTGGTGAAAACTGAAGCTGAAGCTGAGTTGGTCATCTGAGAGTCGGTAAATCTGGAAGCGGAATAAGGGAGGTTTCGCGATATTAAAGGAGCGGGTTTTTTCAGACTCAATCCATTTGGCAACTTGCTGAGGTGCATTCGCTCCCAAATTACGCAAATCGACAACCGTTAAAGGTAATTCAACTTGAGCGTGAACAATTTGAATCGGCACGCTGTATCCTGTCCAGTGGAAAGAAGTCCGCAATACTGAATGTGCGCGGCAAATATCAGCGATCGCATTTTTCCAAGCTGCTTCTGAATAAGTAAGGCGTAAATCAAAGGTGAAAATTTGGTGGAAAATTGCCGAGTCAGGATGCATCTCACTGTGATAGAGCATTCCCCCCTGTAAACTAGAGAGGGGATAAGCATCTTCTGCATCTTTTGGTAAGCGCTGGCGATCGCTTTCTGATATAAGGTAAATACCCGTAGTTTCACTCAATGCAGTTGTAGTTAATACTGCTTTTTTAACAGCTAACTGCCGCACAGTTGCAAATTCATAGAGGTCTCTGGCGGAAATTGCAAAACCTGCTTTTTTAGCTTTGGCAATAACTTGCAAAGCCAAAATCGAATCACCGCCAATTTCAAAGAAATTATCGTCAATCCCGACTTTTTCCAGACCAAGGACTGCGGATACAATTGCACAGAAGCTTTCTTCATCAGCATTGCGGGGAGCTACATAGTCTTCTTCTACCCTTAAAAGGTTCCAATCGGCCGCAGGTAATGCTTGTGTATCAATTTTACCATTAACAGTCAAAGGAAAGGCTTCTAAACTTACGTAAGCTGCTGGTACCATATAATCAGGCAGCTTGGTTTTGAGGTACTGACGCAGTTCATTGGTATTAGGATGGGATTCCCCTGGAACATAATAAGCAATCAGCCTATTTTCTTCTTCCCATTCATCAGTCAAAATCAAAGCTTCACGAACTTGAAAATGGGACGTTAGCGCTGTTTGGATTTCTCCCAACTCAATCCGAAAACCGCGAATTTTGACTTGTCTATCTATTCTTCCTAAATATTCTAAATCTCCGTTAGGCAATCTCCGCGCTAAATCGCCACTGCGGTAAAGTCGTCCTTCTGCAAAAGGATTCGGTAAAAATCGTTCTGCTGTAAGTGCGGGACGATTTAAGTAACCGCCAGTCACCCCTGCACCGGCTACATAAATTTCTCCTGGTAATCCATCAACAACGGGTTCTAGCTTTTCATTGAGCAGGTATATTTGCAAGTCGGGAATCTCTGTACCGATTACACTAGCACGATTTTTGCTAAGGTCAGACTGGGAAATGGGGCGATAGGTGACGTGAACGGTGGTTTCTGTAATGCCGTACATATTAATTAAACGCGGGGTTTTATCCCCGTACCTTTCCAGCCAGGGACGCAGACTTGGCAAATCCAAAGCTTCACCGCCAAAGATAACATAGCGCAACGCCAGTTTTCCCACACTGGCTTCGTCGGCACGAATCAGTTGGTTGAAGGCGGAAGGAGTTTGATTCAGGACAGTTACTTTTTCTGTGGTGAGAAATTCGCGGAATGATTCTGGGGATCTACTCAACCAGAACGGAATAATAATCACTTTTCCCCCGTAGAGTAAAGCTCCCCACAATTCCCAAACGGAAAAATCAAAGGCGAAGGAGTGAAACAGCGTCCAAATATCTTGTTCGTTAAAGCCAAACCAAGCTTCTGTGGAACGCATTAACCGGATGGCGTTAGCATGGGTTACAACACAACCTTTGGGCGTACCAGTGGAACCACTCGTGTAAATTATATAAGCTGGAAATTCTGGTTTTAAGTAGATTGCTGGCGATGTATCTGGTTGATTGCTAAGTTCCTTTTCTATAGATTTGAGGGTAAATGCTACTACTTTTTTGTGAGTCAATTCTGATAAAATTGAGTCTTCAGAAATGAGTGCGAAAATCCCGCTATCTTGCAGAATTAGTTGCAGACGTGCAGAGGGAGAATTAGGATCTAGAGGAACATAGGCTGCACCAGCTTTCAGGATTCCTAGTATGGCAATAATTGTGTTTTCAGAACGTTCTAAACATAATCCTACTCGTGTTCCTGGCTGCACTCCTTGGCTTTGTAAATAATGAGCTAGGCGATTCGCCTTTGCATTGAGTTCGGCGTAGGTGAGCGTGATTTTGTTAAATTGAACTGCTGGATTTTCAGAATATTTGTTGGCCGTGCTATCAAAAGCGGAAATGAGTGTTTCTATGGTTGACGCGAAACCTAACCCCCTAATTTCCTTACCTTGTAGGAAAGGGGGAAGATTCAAAGCCTCTCCCCTTTTAGCGGAGAGGTTTTCCAAATCCCGTGAAATGTTTACTTCCGGTAATACAATAGAAAGGCTAGAAATGGTTTGTTCTAAATTTTCTCCAGCTTTATTAAACAGGTTTTGGAAGTTGGTAACTATCTGTTCTACTATCTCAGAATCTAGATAAGAAAGGTTGTAGTCAAAATCAATTTTGATGTCACTATGTTCCTCATATTCTCGCACATAGATAATCAGTGGAACTTTTTGTTGACGACTGTAGAGAGGAACACAGCTTGTTTTAGTATCAGCAAAACATTCGTTGTAATCGTGCCTTTCGTAGGAAAGATAAACTTCAAATAAATGGTCTTTGCTGCTTGGTTGTAAGCCAGAGATTCGCTTTATTTCTCCTAAGGGAAAGCTTTGATGGCGATAGTCTTGCCGCAATAGAGAGCGGATTTGATCTAGAAGTTCATGGATTGTTTTATTGCCATCGATCTCCACCCAGAACGGAATAGTGCTGACAAATAAACCAATGGCATCCTTGAAGCTTTTTTTATTGCGATTTAAAAGAGACAAACCAATAACTAAATTACTTTTATTATAGCGTTTAGTTAAATAAATTGTAACTAAACTTAAAATAAGATGAAAGACATTCGATTGAATATTTTGGCAAAGAGTATTAACCCGGTTATATTGCTCACGAGAAATATAAATAGATTGACGGTTTCCCATCAATTCTTGGGGCTTAATTTGAGGAAAAATCTTAGATGAAACCTGTTTGAGGCGTTGCTGCCAATATTCGCGATCGCGCTGAAAATTCTTGGATTCTAAATACTCTGATTCTTCCTGAAGATATTCAATTAAAGACCAATTTCTTTCTATTTGATTATCCGCACCTTTGTTGATAATTTGATTGTAAGTCTTGATAACTTCCCTGAAGAAAATAGAGGTTCCCCAACCATCAGTAATAGCATGATGATATTTAGCAAAAATAATATGTTTTTGGTTGTTGGTACGAATTAGTTGAAAAGCCACAAGTGGGGAATTTTTCCCAAAGCTAAAAGGCATGAAAAATTGCCTGTTTATATACTCTTCGGCATCTCGTTCACTATTTTCATGACTTGAAAAATCAACTAAAGTAACCTTTGCATCTTGGTGCGGTGCAATTGTCTGCAAAGGCTTACCTTCAGATTCATAAATTCGCGTTCGTAAACCTGGATGGCAACGAATTACTTTGTTAATAGCATAATTGAAAACTTCAATATCAAAAGCACCCTGAACCGTGACAACTGCACCGATATTCAGATGGGAACCTTCCGACCACATCATTTGGTCGATATAAATTTCTCTTTGATTGATTGATAATGGAAATATTTTATTCACAGTGTCTGTCATAATTCCTGAAATAAATTAACCTTTCTCAGGGACAAAAGCTATAGCATAATTGGCTTTGATCCCAAGTTAATATTTACTAAGCACACACGGAGTGAAAAATCTACTGTTTCTACAGAATATATACAACTGAGTTAATTATTTAACGCTTACCCTCAACTTGACACAAAACAGTAAAGTATCAAAATTAACTATGTAAGCCCTGTCATTGATAAATATGGATTAGCTCATTTTAATTAGAATGTTTTCATTTTGATAATTTTCTCACAAAAGCTATAACTACAACTTATTATTAGTCAAAGTGTGATTGACAAGAAGATAATTATATGAAATATATGATGATGTCAACACCATAATGTAAAAAATTTATCTTGCTCTGCAATTGAGGCAGGCTGTTTTATGCTGACGCCCAAGTCTTGAGAGGTAAAATTTTCCCAAAAATATTGTGAGTCTACAAGTGCAAAGGGCTGGAACTTCTACTAATACAGACTATAAACACTGTATGTCTGCTTTGAGCGCAACGAGTAAATCGGTTTCAAGATTTTTAACCCAGAAATTTTAAGTAAAGACTATGCCTAAAAGAGTCATTTCTAAAGAACCCCTGTTTAACTTTCTTGACATTCATGTATCGGAAATAGAGAAACATCCCAGCGCTCTCCAAGATATGTTGTACAACCGCAGTTTCGAGGGTATGATTATCCGCGAGGTGTTGCCTCAAAATGTCGTCGAGCAGGTCGTCAATCGCCTAGAGAACAATGAAGGCGGCATGAGTTCGATCCTAGACTCTAAGTTTGCCGATATGGCTAAAGGGCCTTATAGTTTCGGTGAAAACATTATCTTTTGCGATCCTAACTTGCAGCACTACTTTGATTATGCAGCAATCTTCCGGCAGAAGTGTCGCATATTATTCCAAGGGACGGTTGACTTTGAGAACCGAGTGGAGTCGGTGTTTAAATTTCTTTCCAGCGTCAAGAAAGTGCAAGTTCCCACCGGACCTGAAGGGCAGACTTACATTCCAGCTACTATCAGGAAGTTGCCCAAGGGACACGAGTTTACGATCCACGTTGGCAACGATTTCTTGAACAAGCCTCAAAGTGACCATTTAAGAACCCTGGTCGATATCACTGACCAGTTGAGCTTCTACATCCCCCTTACTCTCCCCGAAGGTGGCGGCGATCTGATCGTCTACGGACTGGAATGGGACGGCGAACCCTTACCCTTTCAAGACGCAAGCTCAGAAAGCGGGTATAGTTCTTGGACATATCAACAATCACATCAGCCATTTGTTGAGCAGTATGGAAGCATGACCTTTGCACCCGGTCTTGGAGATATGATGCTATTCGATGGTGGTCGATTTTACCACTGTATCGCTCCGACAGTTGGCGATCGCGCCAGGATAACCATTGGTGGATTTCTCACCTTTTCTAAGGAGCATGATGCTATTTACTACTGGAGCTAATCCCGTATGACTAAAGTGAGTATTATTACTCCTTGTTACAACGCAGAAAAATACGTCGGAAAGGCAATAGAAAGTGTGCGTGCCCAAACCTTCAACAACTGGGAGCATATTGTAATAGATGATGGCAGTACTGATAATTCTGCCCAAGTCATTGCATCCTATACCAAAATAGAGCCACGCCTGCGGTTAATCAGACAACCCAATGGTGGTGTTTGTAATGCCCGTAACAATGGCTTTAAAGAGTGTTTTCCCCAGACGCAATACTTACTATTTTTTGATGCCGATGACTACTTAGAACCGCAGATGCTAGAGGTAATAGTTAAATACCTTGACCAACATCCTCATGTTGGTGTTGCCTACAGCGATTATTGGCATATTGACGAAGATGATAGGATTTTGCCCAGAAATTCTTATTCTCGGTATATTCCTTCTAGTTTTGGAATAAAAGAGCTGCCTTATGAAACACCTGAGACACCTTTGGTAGCTGTTGGTTCAGGAGCGGCAATTGTCATGGAAAGCGGTTCTGTGCTGCGGCGATATATTTATGAAAAAACATCGGGATGGGATGAGTCGTTGGGACAGGGTGGAGAAGGAATTGATCTATTTCTTCAATTTGCGCTGTTTAGCGAGATCCATTTTGTACCGAAAAACCTGTATAAATATCGTCAATATCCGGCTCAATCCCATCGATTAGTAGACGATCGAGCTCAAGCTCGAAAGCTCATTGCTAAGTGGAAAGAAGGAAAATGGTTGACTCAAGAGCAAAAAGCCAAAGTAGCTCAAGTCCTGTGGTTTTATGAAAAAAGATTAATGGCTTTATTCGAGATGCAATCTGGAACAGACTTGATGCGGCGTGGACAATTTATTACAGCATTAAGGTTATACCTGGAAGCTGGGAAAAAGTATTTTATGTCATTTTTTCCAGCGTCACTTTAAAATAGACTTAATATTATGATGAATTATTCAGAAATCAACGATATCGAAATTTTACAATTCCTTCTAGAAGAGGAAGGAATTGAACTAGAAAAAGACCAGCTTTTAATTCCGCGCCGCAGCCTTACCCAAGCACCTCCTTCTTTTCAACAAAGGCGCTTGTGGTTTCTTTATGAATTAGAACCTACATCTTCTGCTTATAATATTTGTTCTGTATTCAGTCTAAATGGAGATTTGCGGGTAGAGGCTTTGCAGCAAGCCTTTAAACAATTGCAGCAGCGACATGAAAGCCTGCGAACCACATTTATAGCAATTGATGGAGAACCCTGGCAACGGATTCATCCACATCCTTTAGCTGAAATTGTATTAGAAGATTGGAGTAAAAATACAAAAGAAACTGATAAACTAATCTTAACAATAGCACATTCTGAAGCTGAATATACCTTTGATTTAGAAACAGGGCCATTGGTGCGATCGCGCCTTTTTCAGCTAGCATCAAAACAATACATACTCACCCTCACTCTTCATCATACCATTGCTGATGCTTGGTCAATTGGCGTTTTTTTACAAGAAATTGCTGTTCTTTACCAATTGGCTATTCAAAAAGATGAAACAGCACTCCCAGATTTAAAAATTCAATACGCCGATTATGCCTTATGGCAACAAGAAACATTTAATTATTTAGCTTTGCAAGATAGTCTTGCTTATTGGGAAAAACAACTAGCAGAATTACCAATTTTGCAATTTCCCATTGATTTTACTAGACCCCGCCTCCAATCATTTCGGGGAGATTTGGTGAAATTTTCTTTACCAATTTCTCTCACAAATGCTATTCGTACCTTCAGCCAAAAAGAAGGTATCACTTTATTTATGACCCTGATGGGTGCTTTCCAGATTCTTTTAGCGCGTTACACCGGACAAGAGGATATACCAGTCGGTACTTCCATCGCCAATCGTCCGGGAATCGATGCTGAAAAACTCATTGGTTTTTTCGTCAATATGTTGGTGATTCGCACCGATTTATCAGACGAACCTAGTTTTCGCAAGCTGCTAAATAGAGTCAGAGAAACGGTACTAGAGGCTTTTGAACATACAGAAGTACCATTTGAAACCTTAGTAGACCGCTTGCATCTTGAACGGGATACTAGCCGCAACCCTTTATTTCAAATTGCGTTTACTTTATTAAATGCACCTAAGCCGCAATTTAGTACAGGTGATTTAGAAGTTTCCATATTAGCAACTCAAGAAGCGGCTCGTTTTGATTTAGAGTTGTTTATCACCGAAAGCGAAGAACAGCTAAATGGGGTTTTATCCTACAACGTAGATTTATTTAAAAGAGAAACTGTAGAAAGATTTGCACGTCATTTTTGCCAACTTCTAGAAAATTTAATAGCGCAACCGGATATACCCGTAAGCCGCTTACCTTTTCTGCTGACTGAAGAATTATCTCAATTAATTCCAGCTACACCTCGCCAAACTTTTCCCGTGCAATCTTGTTTGCATGAAATATTTAGTCAACAAGCAAAGTTGCGTCCCCAACAAACAGCGTTAATATTTGAAAATCAAACTCTTACTTATGCACAATTAAATCATCGCGCTAACCAATTAGCACATCATTTAATTAATCTTGGTGTCAAACCAGAATCACGAGTGGGACTGTGGCTATCTCGTTCCTTGGATTTGGTCGCTTCTATTTTGGCGATTTTGAAAGTCGGTGGGGTTTATGTTCCCTTCGATCCCGATTATCCGAGCGATCGCATCGCTTATATGATTGAAGATAGTCAAGTTGCAGTTTTGCTTACCCACACCCAATTTAAAGAGCAAATTCCAACTCACCAAGCTACTGTTATATTTATTGATAATTGCGAAGCTGAACTAGCAAAATTACAAACAACAGAACCAAAAGTTTTAGTTCAGCCAGATAACGCAGCTTATATTATTTACACCTCCGGTTCCACAGGAAAACCCAAAGGAGTCGTTGTTACCCATCGTCATGTTGTGCGTTTAATGTTGGCTACTGAAAAATGGTTCAATTTTAACGCCAAAGATGTGTGGACGCTCTTTCATTCCTGCGCCTTTGATTTCTCTGTTTGGGAAATTTGGGGCGCTCTTTTCTTTGGTGGTCGTTTAATAATTGTACCTTATTTAGTAAGTCGTTCTCCCGAAGAATTTTATAACTTGCTGTGCGATGCCAAAGTCACAGTTTTAAACCAAACACCTTCAGCATTTAGACAATTAATGCAAGCAGAAGAAATACTTTGTCGGGAAGGGGAACTAGAATTACGCTATGTAATTTTTGGTGGAGAAGCGCTTGATTTAGCAAGTTTAGAACCTTGGTTTGAACGCCATGATGATCAGCTTCCGTTACTAGTAAATATGTATGGAATTACGGAAACCACCGTTCACGTTACCTACCGTCCGATTCGCTTAAGGGATGTAAAACAACGTCTTGGTAGTTTAATTGGCGAACCGATTCCCGACCTTTCTCTATATATTTTAGATCGTCACTGCCAACCCGTTCCTATTGGGGTAGTTGGTGAAATGTATGTTGGTGGTGCGGGTGTAACTCGCGGTTATTTTAACCGTCCGCAATTAACCGCAGAACGGATGATTCCCAATCCATTTAACAATTTAAAACCAGAACGCCTCTACAAAACTGGTGATTTAGCTCGTTTTCTTGAGAACGGCGAAATTGAATATATAGGACGTAACGACCATCAAGTTAAAATTCGTGGCTTTCGCATCGAATTGGGAGAAATTGAAGGAGTTATCAAACGTCATCCAAGGGTGCGCGATGCTTTAGTAATTGTCTGGGAAGAAAGCAAAGAAGATGTGAGAATAGCCGCTTACATAGTTCCCAAAGATCAAATTTCAGACTATGAAACTTTGAAGCAGGAACAAACCCAAGAATGGCAATATACCTTTAACGAAACCTATCGTCATAATGAAACTGAAGCCAACGAAGCCTTTAACATCACTGGTTGGAATAGTAGTTATGATAATCAACCCATTCCCGCCGCCGATATGCGTCAATGGCTAAATAATACCCTGGCGCGAATCCAAGCACTCAAACCCCAACGGGTTCTAGAAATTGGCTGCGGTACGGGGATGATTTTATTGAATATTGCTACTCAGGTAAAATCGTATTGGGGAACTGATTTTTCCCAGGAAGCAATTAGACGATTGACAAATATTATTCAAAATCGCTCGTGGAATCATGTAAATTTACTGACGCGAGAAGCCAGTGATTTTTCCCAAATTACTGATTTTGAATTCGATACTATTATTATTAATTCTGTAGCTCAATATTTCCCATCTATTGAGTATTTACAGCAGGTAATTGCAGGCGCTTTGGAAATATTAGCACCGGGAGGGAGTCTGTTTATTGGCGATAATCGTAATTTCTCACTTTTAAATTATTTTCATACCAGCGTTGCTTTTTATCAAGCTGATGACAAGACAAATAGGGAAAGTTTTAAAACCCAAGTTCGGCGGCTAGTAGAAACAGAAAATGAATTAGTAGTCGATCCAACTTTCTTCGTCAATCTGACCAAATTTTTCCCCAATTTAGAAGCGGTAGAAGTTCACTTAAAAGAGGAAAATAGCCACAACGAACTGACTAAATATCGTTATGATGTCGTCTTACACAAGTTAGGTGCGTCACCCAATGATGTTATAGAACCTGTTTGGAAAAATTGGGAAGCAGTTTTGCAATTAGACGATTTACGTCAGGAAATTATTGGATCAGGTGCAATTGGCTGGCGTGGAATTCCCAATGCACGTTTAATTAAAGATGAAGCAGTTTTACAGTGGATGGAGGGAAATGATAGAAAAAATACAATTGAGAATTTACGCGAATCCATCGATAAAATTAACTTAGACCAAACAATCGATCCAGCAGATTTATCTGCTCTAGCTAAAGAGATAGGTTGTCAGTTAACTATTAGCTACTCTCCAGATTTGAGTCCGAGTTATTTTGACGTTTGCTTCTATCCAACAACAGATGGAAAACACCGCTCTCCAGTAATGCCAATTACTAGTATAGTCCCTACTCAAGCTACTAATTCTTACTGGATTGATCCGCTCAAAGGACGTTTTGCAAAAACGCTAATTTCCCAGTTAAAAGAACAGGTACGGGAAGAATTACCAGAATATATGCGTCCGTCTTCCTTTGTGCTTCTAGAAAGCTTCCCGATGACTCCGAGCGGTAAACTGGATTGGCGTGCTTTACCTGCACCAGAGCGAGATTTAGCACTTAGTAAACAAGCTTTTGTTCAAGCCACAACTCCCACCCAAACAAGACTATGCACCCTCTGGCTTGATGTGCTAGGTATTGATAACATCGGCGTGACAGACGATTTCTTCCATTTAGGAGGACATTCTCTTTTAGCAACTAAGTTAGTTTCTCGGATTCGTGAAGAATTTAATTTAGCCTTACCGTTAAGAAAAGTTTTTGAACATTCAACGATCGCAGGTTTAGCTGAGGAAATTGAGCGCTTGGCTGTGGTGAGCGATTCTACAAGTACGCTTCAAGATATTATTCCACAAATTACCCACCGAGAAAACTTACCGCTTTCTTTTTCTCAAGCACGACTCTGGTTTTTAGATTGGTTGGAACCGAATAATCCTGCTTACAATATTGCGATCGCATTTCGTTTGCATGGAGATTTGAATCAAAAGGCATTACACCGCAGTTTACAAGAAATAATTCAACGTCATGAAGTATTACGCACAACTTTTGAGACTAAGGACGGAGTTGCTGTACAAGTTATTCATGAATCCGATGAAGTGCCGTTGACGCCGATAAATCTGAGCCATTTAGAACCGGAAAAGCAGGAAGAAGCAGTTAAAAAATTAATTAGAGAAGCAATTATTTCTCCCTTCAATCTTCGCACACTGCCTTTACTGCGCGTCCATCTCTATCAGTTAAATGAGGACGTTCATGTTTTTGTCTTAGTAATACACCATATTATTTCTGATGGTTGGTCATTGGGTTTAATGATTAAGGAATTATCCTTATCTTATGCAGCATTTTGCCAGGGTGATGCATCGCCTTTATCAGCTTTATCTCTACAATATGGAGAATTTGCCCATTGGCAGCGAACAACTTTTGAGCAAACCCAACTACCTGCACAACTGGCTTATTGGAAAGCAAAACTTGGTGGAAAAATCGAAACTTTAGAGCTACCGACTGATTTTCCTCGTCCTGCGATCGCAGGTTATCAAGGCGCTACTGTATCTTTTACGATTAACAGAGAAGTGAGCGATCGCTTGCAGAAGTTATGCGAATCTCAAGGTGCTACCCTATTTATGGGATTGTTAGGGGTATTTAGCACCCTGTTAATGCGTTATTCGGGACAGCAGGATTTATTAATTGGTACGCCCATTGCTAACCGAAATCACAAACAAATTGAAGAACTAATTGGCTTTTTTGTCAATACTTTGGTCATCAGAACTGATTTAACTGGCAATCCTGATTTTAATACATTACTGTTGCGAATCAAGGAAGAAACGCTCCAAGCTTATGCCCATCAAGATGTACCCCTAGAAAAAATTGTTGAAGAACTACATCCAGAAAGAAATCTCAGCCATCATCCCTTATTCCAGGTGATGTTTGTTTTACAAAATGCCCCAATGGGCAACTTGGAATTACCTAATTTGAGCCTTATTCCCTTGGAATTAGAACAGGTGACCGCTAAGTTTGATTTAACTCTATTAATGATAGAGACAGAAGCAGGAATTCAGGGAACATGGGAATATAGAACCGATTTATTTGATGTAACAACAATTAACCGGATGGTGGGACATTTTCAAACCTTGCTAGAAAGTATTGTTGCTAATCCCAAACAGCGAATTACACAATTACCTCTACTAACAGCAACTGAGCAAAATCAATTATTGGTAAATTGGAATCAGACTCAAGTTGAGTATCCCCAAGATAAGTGCCTTCACCAATTATTTGAATTGCAGGTAGAGAAGACACCAGATGCAATAGCTGTGGTGTTTGAAAACGAAAATATGACTTACGGGGAGTTGAATAAACGGGCGAATAAATTGGCGCATTATCTGCATTCAGTAGGGGTAAAATCAGATGTACTGGTTGGTATTTGCGTTGAGCGATCGCTAGAAATGGTAATTGCGTTGTTGGGTATTCTTAAAGCTGGTGGCGCTTATGTCCCCATCGATTCAGCTTATCCCCAAGAGCGGATAAATTTCATCCTAGAAGATGCTCAGACACCAGTCTTATTGACTCAACAAAAACTACTGGAAAAAGTTGATGTTCCAGACAATATACAGATTATTTGTTTAGATACTGACTGGGAAATCATTACCCAACAAAGTGCAGAAAACCCAGTTAATGAAGTATTAGCGGAAGACTTAGCCTATACCATTTACACATCTGGTTCCACAGGTAAGCCCAAGGGAGTAATGATCTCTCACCGCGCTATTTGCAATCATATGTTTTGGATACAAGCAACATTTCCCATGACGGAAGCAGACAAACTGCTCCAGAAAACTCCCTTAAGTTTCGATCCTTCTGTCTGGGAATTATACGCACCATTGTTAGTAGGCGCACAGTTGGTTATAGCTCGTCCAGGAGGTCATCAGGATAGTGCTTATCTAATTAAAATCATTAACGAACAGAAAATTACTTTTGTTCAATTTGTTCCATCGTTACTACAAATGATCTTAGAACAAGGAGGAATTGAAACTTGTAATTCTCTAAAAAACGTCTTCTGTGGGGGCGAAACTTTGCCAGTTTCTCTGCAAGAAGGTTTGTTTAGTAAACTAAATGTCAACTTTCACAATCTCTATGGCCCAACTGAAGTTTGTATCAATACAACCTTCTCAACTTGTCAGCCTGGAATTAATCAAAAAATTGTTCCAATTGGTCGCCCAATTTCTAACAACCAGATTTATATTCTCGATCAGAATTTACAACCAGTTCCTATTGGTGTTCCTGGTGAACTGCACATTGGTGGTGCTGGACTGGCGCGGGGTTATTTAAACCGTTCAGAGTTAACCGCCGAAAAATTTATTCCCAATCCTTTTAATAATTCAAAATCAGAACACCTCTATAAAACAGGTGACTTAGCCCGTTATCTCCCTAATGGCAATATAGAATTTTTGGGGCGTATTGATAACCAAGTAAAAATTCGGGGTTTACGCATCGAATTAGGAGAAATTGAAGGGGTATTAAATCAACATCCAGATGTCCTCAATGCAGTGGTGATTACTTTTCCAGATTCAGTAGGAAGCCAATGCCTAGTTGCATACATTGTCCCCTCAACCGAGCAACTTACTTCTGTAAATAAGCTACGTACTTTCCTAAAAGAAAAATTACCTGATTACATGGTGCCTGCACACTTTTTTATCTTAGATTCTCTACCTTTAACACCTAATGGCAAAGTTGACCGAAAGGCACTATGTGCACTTAATTTTGAAAGAAATATCGACTCCAGCCAACAAATTCTGCCTCGGACAGCCTTAGAGCATAAATTAGTTCAAATCTGGGAAGAAATACTACAAGTTAACCCTATTGGCGTTACTGAAAACTTCTTTGACTTAGGTGGACATTCGCTATTAGCTATTCGGTTAATAGCAACAATTGAACAGCGGTTAGGATGTAATCTATCTGTTATTACTTTATTCCGGGAAGGTACAATAGAGAAGATGGCGGCTTTACTGGAGCAAGAGCGTTCAAGCAGTGATTTAGATGTTATAGTTCCTTTACAAACTAAGGGCTATTTACCCCCCTTATTTCTCATACATCAAGCAGGTGGTTATGCCCTTTCCTACTCCATACTTGCTCAAGCTTTGGGTCAAGAACGTCCAGTTTATGCACTTCAGGCAAAAGGTTTAAATGGGAAACAACTGCCTTTAGATACTATCGAAGCAATGGCTGCTAGTTACTTGAAGGCAATTCGAGAAATCCTGCCTTTTGGCCCATATTTGCTAGGTGGTCACTCTTTGGGAGGACTGATTGCTTTCGACATGGCTTCCCAATTAGAAGCTAGGGGAGAACAGGTTGAGCATCTGTTAATTATCGATACCCATCCACCATTACCTACTCCAAAAATTGAGGCCTCCCTTGAAGATGATGCTGCTATTCTTTGCTTTATTGTTGAGCAAATCGGACTGCATTTTGATAAAAATATAAGTGTTACTTGTGAGGAACTTTCGCCTTTAGGTAAAGCGGCTCAATTTAATTATGTACTGCAAATTTTGCAACACCACAAACTAATTCCTGCTGATTCGGGACGCAATATAATTTTCGGCTTACTCAACGTTTACAAAGCTAATTTGCACGCAAGTCTGCGTTATCAGCCACAACCCATTAAAGCTGCTATCTCACTGTTCAAAACTGCATCGTTAGCAGAACAGTTTCCAGATGACCCTACTGTGGCTTGGGGGCAATTAACCAAAGATCGAGTGCGCGTTTGTTTTGTAGCTGGTGAACATCAAACAGTTTTGAAAGAACCTCATGTCAGGAAACTTGCAGCAGAAATTGCAGAGATATTATCGCCGATTTCTCACAAAATCTGAAAAAAAGAGAACTCTTGCATAAATATTTTTTGATATAATGAAGGGTTATTTATTTCGCTACCAAAGTAAGTTCAAATAGCCAGAAAATACTAAATTTTTTATATTAACTGAGGCTGAAGAATACAAAATCAAAAACTTGATATAGTGAATTGATTCAGCAATTAGTTAGCTGCTGAATTTTATCATTAATTTTGTTTGATTTTAGGCTTTTAAAGCTAATTCATAATTGTAAATTCCGGCAATTAAATTAGACATTAATCCAAATCTCCGATGACGATTTCGGTATTGATTAGATAAAATATTAAAGATTTTTAGACGACGATTAACGTGTTCAACAACAATGCTTAATCGATTAAGTTGTCCATTATATTGCTTCTGTTCTTTTGTCAACTTTTTACCTCTTGGCTTTTTTATTGGTGTTTCACTCAATTGATGAATTTTATTAATCCCTTGATAGCCTTTATCTGCTATGATTTTCGTAAGGATTCAGGTGGCAGAGTATTGACAAAGGGAACACTTGAGGGGAAGTATCACAAATATGAACCAAAGCCTGCCTCAAGATTTATATCAACGTAGGTTTTTAATTTCTATCAATGTCAAATACTTGCTGTGTAGTCTTTTTGGATCTCTCAAAAAGATAAATTCCTGTGGCTTATCTGGATAAATATGTCATTAAAGTAACTAAGCATATAAAATATTGATTTAGCGCTCGCTCTCCCGGTGGGTCATCCCACAAAATCGCATTGCTCCCGTAGTCATCTGCACTTCAAGGGGTATATGCCTCCCAAACCTTTAGCTGGCTTGGTTTTGTGATGATTGTCGCCCCCTCAAGTATAAGGCAATACAATCTCGAAAAACTCAGCTTGACCGGCATGATAACGAATGCTGTCTTGCGATGAATACACTTCGTTACCTTGTTTATCGTTAACCCGGATGTATAAATCCGGTTTTTTTTCGATAATATCGGCAAAATCACATTGGTGATAAATCACGGCAAAGTCACCAAATTCGTCTGTTTCTATATCGCCAAGCAGGTCATCATAAACATAATCACGGTCGAATATACGTACCCGTACTCCCGAAACTGGGTTACCTTGGGCATCGATAACTGTGCCAAATACTACCCACTCACCTGGTTTAACTTGGGGGCGGCGTTGCGTGCGAGTAACGGTAGTTTGCAAATTTTGCTGGAGTTGATTGGCGAAGGAAGCGGCTTCCCGCAAGCCAATTACTTGGGGATGATTTTCTCCTAATGTTGCTTTTAGCCTAGCTTCTGCACCGGCTAAACGGGTTGCGCGTTGTTGCTGCAAACTGGCAAGTTGAGTAAAGTTAGCAATGGTTGCATCGTTAGTTTGCTTTTGCAATTCATTAAAGAGATTCTGAATATTATCTAAGGGAATATCATTGGCGTTCATATATTTATCACCTTCCAGATGTTGGTATTGTGTTTATATTTTGACAAAATGTATTGTTAATTATTTGGTTAAACTCTGCGATTCTCTGAATTGTTCCTTGGATTTGCAGACAATGAGTTGCTTGATTGTTTGTAGCTAGGTTAATTAATCCAATAGATAGGTATGACCATAAAACTTGTTGAGGTAATTCGTTAAAGCGATTGCCAGATGCACGAATTGTAGGAGCTAGTGTTAATACGTTTATGAACAAAGGAGGTACGTCGTTTTGATTAATTTGGACATTACCGATAATTTCGGTGAGAATTTGATTATTTTGCAGAGATATATCATCTAAAGAATAGATTAACACCGCTATAATCAATTCAGAAACAATTTGTAATTCCTGCAACGTCACTTGGTTGTCGTGAAACACCACTCGTCCGTCGTTTATTTCACGAGGTTTAGGGATTC
This sequence comes from Nostoc sp. CCY 9925, assembly GCF_963920935.1. Taxonomy (NCBI): domain Bacteria; kingdom Bacillati; phylum Cyanobacteriota; class Cyanophyceae; order Nostocales; family Nostocaceae; genus Nostoc; species Nostoc sp. CCY 9925. Next base: position 63,327 of record NZ_CAWUDO010000022.1, read on the forward strand.
TGCTTTGGAAAGTGTTGAAACCTGCAATATTACCTTGAAACTGCTTTGCTAGTATGCTATTGACAAGCAATATATCTTGACCAAGATTCCAAATATATACGCATCTGCCAACTAGATTTAGCTGATTAAAACTTTCTTTCTCTGGTTGTTTAACAATTCCTTGGGAATTTAAAGTATTTCCAATCACCGACATGGAACCCAGACCAGATAATATTAGGGCTTGGCCTGCGGGAGTGACAACGATATTGTTGTGAATAAATGCTGCTGGAGCAGTGGCTTGTACGCGAGTCAGTTTATCGAAATTTGATGTTTGGGATTTACCAGCTAATACTAGCCAGCCAACAATTCCTGCTTGTAAGGTTGTGGTGTCTTCCTGTTGCGCCGAACCGTTGTTAACGATAGTGTTATTAGTTACTTCTAATTCAAAGCATTGGAAAACAAAAATACCACATGCTCTTACATTTGCTTTAACACCATTGTCAGCAATATAATTATTTTGGATGCGGACTTGCGAAACTTCTCTAAGGATAATTCCACCCACCGCTAGGGAATCAAATAAATTATTTACTCCTTTTGCAGCACATTCAACAATGTGATTGTGGGAAATTATGATATTTTTAATATCACCAAAATTGATTTCTGCACCATCGATATCAGCAACGGTACTAATACCACTATTAGACATCTTAGAGATGCGATTGCCAATAATTTCGATGTCCAGAATACCTGTGCTAAGCGTTGAAGCCTTTTCTCCTGTAGGTAGTTTACCTAAAATAATTCCGGCACTAGCACCTTGGGAAATATCATTATCGTGAATGAGGATGTTTGCAGAACCATCACGAATCCAAATACCTCCGCCAATAACTTGATTTTTGAGTAGTTGTAAATTATTTGCTTGGATGCAGAGGTTGCAAAATGCGCTTGATTTTTGGTTAACGAATTGGCAATTAGTAATAGTGATGTTATCGCTTTGGGTTGTCAAGATTGCACCTAGTGGAGAGTCTACTTCCATCCAAAAGGATTCAAAGATGATTTGTTTACAGGAGTTTAATTGAAATACTGCTTGATTGTTCGTGCCTTTGATGTATGCTTGGCGATCGCAACCACTGATAATTAAATTACTATCACGATTAATGACGATTGTTTTCGGAATTTGGTAAACTCCAGGCAAGATACAGATTTTTACCCAGGTGTCATCTTTTCTGCTTTCAGAAATATAAGCGATCGCATCTTCAATTCTACTAAAGTTTCCCTGACTTTGTACTCCATCGCCAACTGTCACTGTACAACATCCACCAGTTTTTGGCAATTCTGTCAATGGTGGAAAAATTGGACGACAGTCAGCAATAAGTTTTAATATTTCAGTTTCAAGTTCAATCAGTGCTAAACGACAGTAATGATGCTCAATTCCCAATGGTGGCTGTGGTATCGGCGATAACGTCGCCTCATCGATAAACCACTCGATTTGTCCCGTGGCTGTGCGTGCTGGGATAAGCCAGTAATCGCCTGTTTTATAAGTTCCAGAATCAAATTTAACTTCAATTCCTCCTTCCAATTGCATCCAATCATTAGTAATATTTACCGCATCTATTGTAGCGGTATCTCCTTCCTGTTCCCAACGGCGTAATTTAGGATGTAGCTGCAAATTTACGCCTGTATTATTAGGTTGACTACTATCAAAAATATCTGGTGCAACACTTAATTCAATGATACGCGTTGCGGCATCAAGTTTGATAATTTGTAATAACTGTCCTGGCTGACCTTTCAATTCTAATTCATCATTAATTAATTCCACCCATTGACCAGGAGCAAAACCTAACACCTCATCTCTACCTACATCCACCACTGTCAGATTTTGACCGTTGATTTTTTGAATTGCAGTCACAACTGAAGCGTTTTCCCGCGACCATTTAAAACTTACACCATCTGGATGGTCACTGCCATGATGAACTTCCACACGGTAGAGCTGATTTTCTAACCGTTGATAACCAGCAGTAGGAGGAATTAAACAAGGATTTTTCGGATTTTCGACGGGTTTAGTTTGGGCGTTTAATTTTCCTGTACTGCTAGCAATTAATTTATCCCATTCTGATAGTTGAGTTTTACAATCTAATTGTTCTCCTCTGGAGAATTGAATCGGTAAAAATTTGACTTGCCAGACGGTTTTGGCACGAGTTGCTGTATCTGCACCACCTAAAGCTGCCTCTCGAATTCTGGGGTTATCTAAGGCTGTAATGTGGCGTTGCCAAACATCAAGATAAGCGATTCCAGTATTAGTCTTAGCATCAGCAATCAATCTTATAACATCGGTTGGATTGGGTAAGTCAGGTTGTTGAAAGTAGGTAATATCTTCGTGATTTTCGCACATAATACCGTGTACATAAAAACGACCCTTGCCTATAGTTAATTTATGATTAATAATCCCAATTTCAAAGCCAGCATCATGCTTAGGCGCACCACATTTACCAATGACATCTTTAGTTTCAGTGACAATCCGATGCTGATTAATTGATTGTTGTTCATTCCAATCTGCATCAACTTGCACTCGTCCTTGCTGCATTAAAACGGTGCTGTAGTGTTTTTTTGGGTCAAAAGTATAACGACTAAAATCTCCTTGCATTCTAACCTCTTCTATTTTTTTATTTATATTTAAGTCACATAGAAAACTCCTGCTTCTAAATTAAAGCGGAGATACTCATCGAGACGTATTTTTAAATTAGTTTCGCGTTGAGGCTGATATAAGTTGTGAAATACTCCCATTTCGGCTTCATCATCAGCACCTTGACGAATTTCTATGGGACAACGTAGGCGTAGCCCGTCGTAGACATCGCTCAACTGCAAATAACCGGGTTCGCCGTAGCGTTTTGATGTAAACTGCGGATACACCCGCAGGTCATCGGCAGTGGTTTTTGGCTGACAATAATAGCGGCGGGGAACTAACGATTCTAACGATACATAAGAAAAGCGTACACAACCTTGCTGTCGGCGTTCGGCGCGTACCAATCCGAGAAAGATTGTATTTGATGCTAACTTCATTACAGCTGTACGAACGCTGCCGATGACCGTACTGTTTTCAATATGTAATGGTGCGCCTGGTTTTCCAGGTATAACTCCTTCGTAGGCGATTTTATCTTCAGCGATCGCATCAATAATACTATTACGAATTTGCACTTCGGCATCATCAATTATGCGAATTCCGCCCAAGATAGAATCGTCAATTTCTACAACTGTAGTTGCGGTTTCCACTGTTAAACTTGGTGTATCTGGAAACTCAGGTGTCCCATCCGTTTTTAATTGCACACCAGGTACAAGGGTGCAATGTTCTAGATGCAGCAAGCGTAACAAGTTTTTACTACCATCAGCTTGAGTTGCAGGAACCTGTAAACTTTTACCGCTAATTAATACACCGTTAATTGTGACTTCGCTATTCTCGCCACCAATGATTTGTAAATCATCAGTTAAAACTAGAGTCGGGCGAAATTCATCTTGAGCGCGGAGTTCGAGTTTTTGACCTGGATTAATAGTAATGGAGAGGGTTTCAGAATAGCGATCGCTATTTTCGATTTCAACTACACCACCATTTCTCACATTATCAAGAGCTTCCTGAATCGTACTATATTGTGATGGAACTTTAACGACTGGTTGTAATTCGTAATTTAACGATGCAGCCCGGTCATATTCTCCCCCTCCCATATCAGCACTAAAACCATAGTGATAAGTGACACGAACATTTTCTGGACTTTGATTATCGGGAAAAGCAATTCTTCCTAATACTGGGTCAATAGCAATTTTAGATTCTTCGGGTTTGTGTGCCCATTCACCAGCACTTTTATCAGATAAATCGCAAACTACAATTTCATTTATCTTAATTTCCCGACTATCAACTTTTATAAACAAACTTTGATTCTCGCCGTAATAATCATTGAGATACTCACTTAAAACCTGACGACTCAACGGCATAGCAACATTAAGTCTTGTAGCAATACTGGTGATTTCTGCTTCCGGTTTTGGGCGATGAAATAATTGTGTATTGATACCCAAAGGATGAAAAAAGAAACGATGAGCATCTAATTTCCAAGCAGGAGAATTAGTGAGAGAGGATGCAGTTAATCGCCAGAGGAAAATTCCAATATTGGGAATATTATAACGTCCTCTTCCGGGTGGAATCCGGCGCATTTCCGCAGTATGCGCCAAACTATCAAACGCAGTATTAATATTTTCTAACGGTTCCCAGCGTCGCATATCTACCCAAGCGCGATTTTGTGGACGTAGGTGTTTCATATATTGAGTAGTTGCCAATAACTCAAAAAATTCCACCACCCGTGCATCCCACCCCGTCACATCCCGCGCCAATTGTTCCAACACAGAAGCCGTACCCTTACGCCGACGATAGCCGATAGTATTAGCCACCACCGCACGAGAATTCAGGATTTTTTGGTTAAGCTGATTGATATTCCGAATCGAACGAGTTCCAACCAAATCACCAACATAAGGAATTACCCACTCCGCACAAGTTTCGATAAATTGGTCATCATAAAGTTGCTGCAAATCTTCTTCAACCACAGCAACCTCTTGGGCAATCACTGACAACAAAGCCCTTAATTCCTCCCCTTCCTCATCATCCCGAATCTGGTAAATCGCCGGCAACAAATCATATAACTTCTCCCCATCAAAACTCATTTTCCCTCCTCTGCGCCTCTGCGTGAAAAATCTTTATCTTAAAACCCCCAACTCCAACAACAAACCATCAATCATCAACAACTCAGCACCTAGAACCACACCATCTGCACCCGCCTGAGGTACACCAGCAATCAAACGACTATTATTTAAAACACCAGGCGAATCAACACGATACAATTTATCTAAATCTACAGCAATCACCCCCGCTACAGATTGAATACAAGCAATCACTTCACTTGCCGTTACTCCTTGGCCTAACTCCCGCGCCTCAAAAGAAAAATTTGATAATAACGATTCCCGTACCGCAGATAAAACTTTTTCTTCCAAATAATCAGGGTCAATTTTGACTTTTGCAGCAATTCTAAACAGTGCAGGGCGGTAAGATTTAACTGTTAAAGAAACAAAGCGATCGCCAGCTTTCTGCATTTGTGTTAATAATTGTTTATAAGTAACACTCTCTTCACTTACAGGTTGCCCTTGATAACCTGCGACTGTCACAAATACACCCCGCACTTGTCCATTCCACGTCCAAGTCGCCAACGCTTTGGCTATACCCGCAAATGCACGTGTAAAATCTTCGTAATCTTGCAAAGAAACAATCCTGTCAAGAGTCAGAACTGTTAGTGGCGCATTCCGACGAGATTCTGAGAGAGATTCTCTATCTTGTGCGCCAGTCGCAGCCGTGGGGTTAGTAACGCTTTTTACACCCAAAGGACGAGTCATCAACAAACTCAGTTGTCCCGCTTTTACCAGTCCGCCTAAGCCGATACCTTGGCGATAGGTGACTTTGATATTCTCCTGTCCACTAGCCAGACGTGCGCCAGTTCTCCCATCCCCAAATTGAATGGTAGTTTTACCATCATCGTTGGTGCGGGTAATAAAAATGCGTTCTTTGCCACCTTTACCATATAGTGACGGTACTTCATGCCATAAAATATCATTGACGCGTAGTTTTAAAGTTGACTCTGCACCACTCGGATTATCGCTACTTACATAAGTTAATGGCGATTGTCGCAGGATAAATTTTTGATAGGCTTGACTAGCATCACCGCTACCCAGAACCTCTGTTTTAGTTTCGCCGTGCGTAGCAAGCACAACATTACCATTGATTGTCACCGTCTCACGCAGATAAGAGTTTTGCAGTGCAGTTGTAAGTTTGATGCGCGTACCACCTTCAGCAGAAATTGTGTTGTCTACTTTAGCGATAGTTGCGACTTCACAACCTTGATTCCCTCGGTTATTTTCGTACTCGCCGCAAACAATTATTTTTTGTCCGTTAAATAAATTCCCTACCCAACCATCAAGTTCGATTTCATTACCAAAAACTGCTGTAGTTATTGGAATGCGCGCAAGTTTTAATTCTTCGCTTTGAGCAAAAACTGTAGTTTCCCGAATCTTAAATTTATCAAAGTCATCTCTGTTATTTAAAGTCAATTTAGTGATTTTAGCTGAAATTGAAAAATCAGATTTGGAAATTTCACTTACATCTTTCACTTGATGTAATTTCCAAGTGTTACCTGTGACTAAAACCACATAACTATCTTTGACAATGTTAGAATAGATATTATCAAGATATAAATTTGTACTATTTATCGCCTCACCAGGGTAAACATTCAAGCTAGTTTCTGCCCAGGAATTTTCACGACCGTTGTAAGCACCAGGGATAAAATCATAAGTCGTTTGATCCTTGTTACCATATTCTCCATAGCGTTGAGAATTCGGCAAAGAATCCCATCTTGGTGCATTATGACCGAAGATTGCTGTCCTGACACGAAAAGTTATAATACTCGGCGGCGGTGGTTGAATAGCAATGAGATTATTAAAGATATTTTGGGTGATAAATCCATTAACGAAGGCGTAGGCATAAAAATCTGGATTGCTAATTGTTTGATTTAGAAATGATTTAGTGAAGAGGCTATATTCAACTAATGTTGCGTTGCCCAGAATTACATTTGGTTGCGACAACACACCAATTGTAGCTCCCACTTTTTGCAACTGCACAAATGTAGTATTTGTTTGTGGTTGCTGTGTGACGGAAGCAATTTGACGAAAAACAGGTTTACTACCATCATCGGGAACAATTAATAAACTATCTCCGGCTTTTAGCCCCGTACTCACTCCTACAAATAGTAGAGAATTTGTATCAGTTTTAATCGGTTGTCTTTGGGTTAATTTAGGTTTAATTAAATTCCATTCTGCCCTGGCATCAAATTTTTCCACAGTTTCAAAAGTCTGTGGTTCTTCACCAGGACTGGGAAGACTTTGCACTTTTGTCCCAATATCAATAATGGCTTGACGTGGTGCAGTTGGGACATCTTCCAGGGTAAAGACCAAATAAGTGTTAGCAGCTACACCAGGTCGCAATTCATAACCAATTAATCGGGCAAGATTGAGAAGAGAAAGTCTTTCTTTGGCAGTCCGTAAATATGATTCATTAGCGATACGTTCTTGATAAAATGTTAAAACATCAGCAACAGTCGCCCAAGCATCAAGTAATGCGATCGCTAAATCATCATTTTCCCTAGTCTGCAACTTTTGTAATTTGGCATTGGTGGAAAGCCGTGCTATTAAGCTATTTTTAAATTCTGCATGGGTGCCAACACGATATACTATGTCATCTAAACCCGGACGGTTGAAAATCGTCACAGGAGTTTCCACTGTTACCCCTTCACAGCAACCGCAGTCGTTTAAATTCCGCAAGCTGGGATGCAACTCTGTACTCATTTACCCCCCTCCAAAATTAAACGTAAAACACCTTGTTCGGGAAAATTTGCATCGTTATTTAAACGGGCAATTTCCAAACGTCCTAATGTTAAAAAACCCTTGTCCAATGCTTCCTGACTGGGTGTACCTTGACGCTGAAATTTGCTAAATATGACCGAATCTACGCCAGGAACCGCCAACGCTGCTGCATACAACTGACTCAAATAAACAGGCTGTCCGAAAGTAAAATTATCAGGGTGAAATACTCCCCGCGTCCCATTGGGAAGTATTTGGTTACTAAAGACTTGCAACAATGCAGATTTGACATCGCTGCGGAAATAATCACGATTAACACAAACTTGCATATCGATTTCCAAAGAGACAAAACTTGGTGCATCAATTTCCAAGTCATAGCCAGCCATGCGATATTTTTCTAAAAATTGCCGAATTTCTCGTTTAAATTTGTCGTCAACAAGTAAACCGCCAAATCTATCCACCGTCACAAACACCGTGTACCAACTCCCAGTCCACCGAAACGTCGCCGCCGCTTTTTGGACTTGGGGATGACGGGCGGTAACTTCAGCATAATCTTCGGGAGTCACCGCCCTTTCTTGGGTGCGAAAAGCATAGGGGGCTTTTTGTCTGGCATCTTCAATACTTTCAGGTTCCACACCACCAATAGCGGGTAATGGGTTGCGAACACCTATAACTTGGCCATCGTTAGTGACGATATGAGCGATCGCTTCTGCACCCACATTACCAGCTACACCATTACCAACTCGATAAATAGTTGTAAACTCAGTTCCCGCAGCCGGACGCAAACCCCGAACATCATCGCCAAAGCGGATATATGTTCTACCATCCCCTTCGATTTCCACAACAAATTCTCGATCTCCTGAACGAGAGTTGAGTAAATCCCGCGTCGCTTCCCAAGTGTCAATTCTACTATTTAAGTTACTAGTCAGATGAATTTGCGGTTTGGCATCTTTCGTTAACCACTGCATTGACCGCGTTGCCGATACCTTAGCATCATAGGGTGCGGCTTGTGTCAGAGGTGCAAATTTCAAATGTGGGTTAAACCGGGGAGGAACCGGTTCTGGGGGAATTTCTTGACAGCGACTAGCCACAGTTGCTGTTGGTACTTTATAAATTGTGGGTTGCGGTACAGTCCCCAATAACTCTGGTTGGGGAATTATTTGACCGTAGTCTGCCAAGACAATATTACCAAGGGCAACACTCACATTTTTGATTAACTTTGCCCCATGTTCCCTGTCAGTCTTGGCAGAAATACACAACGCAAATGGCAATGCATCCTCCGCATCCCAAACAATCTCTATGACTGGAACGGGGTCGTTGCTGGGAGGTTGCAAAAATAGCCCACCTAATGAGTCTTGTTTGGGCGTCACTTCAATTAAACGCACAGCATGACGATGCGCCAGGTCAGCATCTTCGGTTTCCCCAGTCTCCGGCCCCAAGACTTCGATAAAAATTAAGACATCACCAACTTTCAGATTGGGATAATGTTCTCTGAAAGTTGCCCGCGTTGCACCTTTAGGTAAACAACACTCATCATTACCCCAAGTATAAAAATTGATAGTATTATTTTTGCTAAATAACTTTGCCTCATACATCGTTTCAAATACTTCTGGACGCTGTAAAAAAGCACGAAAGTATGTATTAGAACTTGGGACAATCCGCTTTTGAGTCTCATTCACCTGGGTCAATAACTGCGTACCACGAGTTAAAGTTATATCTGCTTCTACCTGTATATGTACCCACACACGGGCATTGCAACCATTGTGCATGAAATAATCTACCAACCGGGCATGACGACGCACAGAAATCCGACTGCGGCTAGAATCTAAATAGGCTTCAGTAGCGATCGCATCTTGTTGATAACTCAAATGATCGCCCACATAAGCCAATAACTCAACCAAAGTAATCCCAATATCTGCCAAATTGCGTTCTTGCCACTGTGGCATCAGTAACGCCATACGATCGAGGATCAATTGCCGAAAACTGGCAAAATCCTTCGCTAAATAATCGATTTCCGGTTGAACTTGGACTTCCGGAGGACAAACCCGTTCCGTCCGACAATCAAAATCACTCGGACATTCAACCTTGAAAGAAAAATCAACCGCCGCTAACTGCGAGTCAAAATTCGCCGGTGGTTCAAAACTATTCGGAGATTCCCGCAAAATCAATCGATAGGTAGAAAAATCTCCCGCCGAATCTGTTCGGACAACCAAAACATTGCCCGCTTCCGGTAAAGATGTGAAAAAAGCTTGTTCTTGCGGAGTAGCCGGTGGCGTGGTGACAGCATTAGCCACAGCAACCCATAATATTTTAACAGGTGAAATCCGCGTCCCACCCTCAATGAGTACCTGGTCAACACTCAGTCCAGACAAAGGTTTAAAACACCGCACCAATAAAGTTTGCTGGCGGGGACTGCCAATAGTGTTTTCGTCTATTACTTCCAAATAATCAATCCCGTTAAAGGTGGACTCTTTCACCACCTCCCGACGCTGCTGATTGCAACAAAAGTAAATCATAGTCATTAGTCATTAGTCATTGGGCATTGGGCATTGGGCATTGGGCATTCAAACTTGACGCGCAAACTCCCCAACTTGTCGCTGCTGGGTGCGTCGGACGATATAATGCACCAAAACTCTCAGAGTTGAGTCTTCACTTTGCACTTGCACCGCCTCAACTAAAATCAAATCACCTAACCACTGTTGCAATGCACCCTGTAGCGTCGCTTGGGTAGCAGCAGCTAAAGCATCGCTGTTGGGGGCAAACAAAAGTTGTAAGATTCCGCTACCAAAAGTTGGACGGTTGAGGCGTTCGCCAGGGGAGGTAAACAAAACTTGTTCAATTAAATCGCGGATGTGTTCGTCTTGGGTGGTGCTAGCAGTCCGCCCACGACTATCAAAATGGAATGGATAGTCAACTTGCATTACATCCCCTTGACTCGTATTTGCGTGACTACTATGTTTACAGGTGTACCCGTTGGCGCACAAATTGCCTGACTGTCTTGGAGTAAAACTGGTAAACCTCCAGCCCGGACTCGCACAGCACCAGTTACCCATTGTGCAGTCACACAAGGCCCCCCTGCTACGGGTGGGAACGGACAACCCGCAACTAAATAAGGATTAGGCTGAGTAACAATTGGTTGTCCGCTAACTCTAACGCGCGGATAAGGCACTGCCGGCTGTGCTTGGCCACCATGCGTACATAACACTGTCGCCCCTTGATGCAATAAATATCCTGGCATTAAGTCACCTCCAATGCTCCCTGATTAATTGATACCTGTGGTCCCGTCAGCTTGATACTTGCTCCTTGTCCGTTATCAATCTCTACTCCAGTGGCACTCAGGACAATTTTTTGCCCGCTAGAAGTTTCCAAAGTAATCCCGCCAATACCAGGAGTATCGTCAAATAAGATACTCTGACCGCCCTCGGTTTTGATGAGAAGTTTTTTGTAAGGAGGTGCTAGGAGTATCGGTGGCATTTCCGCAGCCGAACCCCACCAACAACCAGACCAAATCGGATAGTCAGGATCGCCATGCTCAAATTCCATCCACACCCCAGCCCCTACAGATGGTAAAGCAAAGAAACCCACACCATTACCACCAAAAGGCGCACAAGGCATTGCCCAACCACTTTCTAGGTCACCCATCACATCCGAAACTCGCGCCTTAATTCTGCCCATCATCAAGGGGTCTTGAATATCAGTGACAATACCGCGATATTTGCCATAAAACTTAGAACTACTGTTCATATTGACCTCGCTTGCAGACCAGCCGCAACCCTCGCAAATCCTGGGGGCTAAAAACTAACTCGCACCACTGGTAAGAGTGCGCCAGTTCCTTCTCTACTGAGTGTAAATCTTTGCTTGTATTCTCCCTTTCTAATGCTGTGAGTGACACTCCGCACATAGTAAAAGCCATCGTAAGACAAGCCAGCACCCCTTAGTCCCACTAGTTTGCGTGCCCGCAAGATATTGCCGTAACGGACTGTATCCAACTCACCTTGCCCACGTACAGCTTCGGGAGAATTAGTAACAGTTGACACCGCAGATAGAGCCGCTTGGGCAGGATTTTGATTTGCCGATCGCCGCAATTGAACTCTGCGTTTGGCTGGAGTTGACGAACCACTCAAGGGCGGAATACGTAAGGAAGGCAGAGGAGGAATTGGGATTCTCTGCTTAGTAATCGGTTCTACAAAATAACCTTCCGTACCCACAGGCCCAAGGAAATCATTGGCAAAGTTCAACGATATCAGATTCGTATAAGCCCCCATATTCATAGTTAATGCAGGCTGGGGAACACCCAGACGATTTTCCCGACCCCAGTAAGCCGTGTTTACACCAAAAGTCACTGGTTCTGTGTAAAAAACAAAACTATTGCGTTGCGCCAACCGCTGAATAAATTGAGCATCCGTTTCCCACTGACGCGGCACTCGTTGCAGTTCAATTGGCACATCGGTTGTTGGCGTCACTTGGAAAGGAGGAATTAAACCATACTGTGCGTAGTTGGCAAGAATACGGTTAACAATTAAGAAATCCGGTTGATTTTTATATTCTTCGTTTTTTTCCTCCAAATCCATCATCAGACTAATGTCCCTACCCATAACCGTTAGAGTACTCATTCCCGGCTCATCGCTGGGCGAAATTTGGTGATGGGTAATTACACCATCAATCAGCACTTCCGGAGATACACCTAGTAGCACTCCAATTATTATTCGTGAAAACGGGCTAAGAATACTACTTTGCAACAAGCTGTAATCTCTCGATTTATCTTTACTCAGAGTAAAAACAATCTGAAAACCGTCTCCATTTTCAGAGTCATTAGTTACTTCCACACTACTGAGAGCAGTAGTCACCTCATAAGGTGCCGGACGGGGAACGGTTTCGCCCATCCACAAAATCAGACGAACGCCAAGTACGCTTGTGAACATATTTGATATTGGGCATGGGGCATTGGAAAAACTCTTCCTAGTCCCTATGCCCTATTCCCAAAATTACATAAAGGGTAAAGCAATTTTAATTACACATCCAACTTCTTCTAGTTCATCGGGACGGAAGACGTTATTGGCATCGCATATCTGCCAGAATTGGGTGGGGTTGCCGATATATCTGGCGGTGATATTATCAAGGCGATCGCTCTGAGTGACTGTATGTTCCATGACAGTGGTCATTTTCTCTGATGAAGGAATAAATCTGCGTTGCACATATCTAACTTCACGAGACAAACCGTCACTATTTGTAACAGTTATGGTCTCCGTTTTCAGTTTGTAATAACGACTGGTCTGCTCAAACATAATTATCAATTGATTCTTGTAAAACTCTTAATTTTCTTCTCTTCCTTTGCGCCTTTGCGTCTTGGCGTGAGACAAAATTTATTTAACCTCCAATACTAATATTTGCATCAAAAGAAAAAGATGCAGATGCCGACGGTAAACTTCCCCCACTATTAATTGTTGCCATTACTTCTTTAGCAATTTGATGGGCCATAAATAATGCACCACCAAAACTCGCCAATCCTAAATCGTGGTAATTAAGTACTTCTAAATCTAAACCAACTTTAGCGCGAATTGGATTTAAATTGGAGTCAAAAGCTTCTTCAGTAATAGTAAATTGAGTTAATCGCACGGGTAAAATCCGTTTTTCACCCCATATAAATAGTGTAAGGGGTGCTTCTGGGGGAATGATTTCAATGATGCCTAAATTTAGCAAAACTTCATCAGCAATTACTTTTACTGACTTGGGATATAAAAGCATTTCCAAAGCTGCTAATGTGGGATAAACACCCAGAGTAGTAGCCGGAAATTTCGCTGTTTCTAACTGGTCAGCCGCGTCGATATCCACGTCTGCCCTGATGGATTCTCTCGGCGGACCTTTTAATCGTAAAGCTTCATTTCTATCATTATTTTCTCCTCCCATTGTTTGGGCGGTAATTGTGCGCGTCAGATTGTCGGGGTTGTATTGAAAAATAATGGTGCTGGCGACGGGCTTGAAAACGTCAACTCCGACGATTGCGCCTTTAAGGACGCGAGGAGAACCGGGGAAAGTGGTCATAAGTTAGCTTTTTATTTATTGGGATAACTAGCACATTCTCTAATCAAATTAGCCGTCTAAAAGCCCTGATTTTAGAAGTCCCAAATATGATTTTGGGGTGCGATCGCGTAATCATTATATTCCTTGAAGCATCACACATTTAAGGACTCCAGCTTGGCTGACGCCAGTCTCGTCGGTTGTAGACCCGAACTGGAGTTCCGTTAGAAACAGAATTAAAAAAGGTTATGGCATCAGCATGTCGCATTCGCACGCAACCGTGCGATCTAGATGTTCCATCGACTCTTAACGTTATTCTCAATCGTTGATCCTGGGGTACACTCCGGTCACAACGGCTATCTCCGTCAGCACAGAGTGTTGCCATTTTGGGATAAGCGATGTTGGAATGAAATCCAATACCTCCGCTAAATGGGGCAAAGTATTGTAGTCCCCACTTTCCTATTTGGGCGGTTGGATCGCTTCTTTTAGTCAGAGAATAAGGTGCAAGGCGAATTAAGTCTTCGGTTAGTGGTCCAGCAGAAACTGGAGAAAAAAGTATATCACTTTCATTCTCTCGATACAGTTTGACCTTTTGGGGTTCTTCGAGATTCACATGCGCTTCTACTCTTTGCCGTTGCAGCCATTTTAAGTGAGCATCGTTGGAGCTAATCCGACTAATTTGTAATGATGAGTGTTGAAAAATTGGCCTTCTTTTGATGAATTCAGTTGGCTGTGGGCTGTTGCTGAGATGATTGCTATTTTGTTGGAGTACATGGGTTAGCTCATGTGCCAATAACCGTTTACCTGTTTGGCTATCAGGATGATACCGCCCAGAGTTAAAGTAAATATCTTGCCCATTGGTAAACGCCGCCGCTTGCAAATTTTGTGCCATTTGACTTGCATTACTATCGGTGTGAACTCTTACGCGGCTAAAATCTTGTCCAAATCTGGGTTCCATAAACGATCGTACCCCATCGGATAAAGGAACACCACGACCCTTGCTATCAGCTAGTTCTCTGCCTATATTATTAGTAGTTTGAGACGTTGTTAACGGCAGCTTTTTTAGCAGTACAGTTCCGTCCTCTTCTTCCCCTTCTGGTAATTCTTGCTGCCCTGAACCAAGTTCTTCTCTTTGCAGTGCAATAGAGCTTTGAGTAGACGCATCTTCTATTTTTTTCTCAGTCCAAGGAGTAATTTGTTCCGAAAGTGGCTGAGTCTGAATTGAGTTTTCTGCTTCGACAGAAACAGAATTGTCTTGCTGACGTTGCTGAGTATTAGCAAAATCCCTCATACTAGTTACTTCTTCGGCAACCCGATCTGCTTCTTGTTCGTATTTGTCGTTGGGCGCACCAATGGTCAGTTTTGCCTGAATAGGTATACGGCTCAAGTCATTCGTCAAATTCTGTTGATTAACGATACGAGTATCTCGAACCAGCAATTGACCTGCTGAATTTGACATCTCATGTAAGATTGGCGGTGCATTAGATACTTCCGCATGACTTGTCGGATAACGCTGTGCAGTCACCAGTTGACTTTGACACCCAGTACAGTTGCTGGTGAAACCCGCAAAGTTACCACAGGCGCACTTACGTTGTAACAATTCCGATCTCACTAGTGTAAAAGATGGTTTGGGTGTGGGTTTGGTTTGGATTGGCAATCGCGTATTCATTTGCTGAGTCCTTTTGTTTATTCCTAGCTCATGTACATTTACCTGAGGCATCTAGTTTGGCCAAAATGAAACCTTCTGCTTTCAGCTTTTGCAAAATTGCCTTGAACAAAGATTTCTTTCCCGCCCAGTGACGGTCGTGCAACAAGATAATATTGTTTGGCTTAGGTAAACTTGTTACCTCTGCGGCGACACCTTTTATACCCTGCCAATCTAGGGCTGTGAGGTGACCAAAGCTGCCATTTGTAGCAAACTCAAAGTGCCAAGTCACATGAGCCATTCCCATACCCTCAGTGCCAATTACGTAAATTAGCTTCCCACCAGCTTTGACAAATCGTCCGTTACCTGGGAGCCTTGCTATCTTAAATATTGATTGAGTCTTGCTTAGCAGAGTTTGGAAGTGCTGCTCATTTTGAGCGTAGTTTGCTTGAAACTTCTTCAAATTTGCTGGATCGCTAAGGTCTCCGTAAGCCTTTTCATACTCCTTACTAGTTGCCGGATTATGGGTAAAGGTGTGGTTACCGAGCTGGTGTCCTTCATTGATCATCCGCTCCACAAGTTGTTTCTGGAGAGCCTGGTTTGAAGCCATGTTTTTACCAGTGAGAAAGAAGGCCGCAGGGGCACTTTCATCCTTAAGTCCATTCAAAACATCTTCCGTACCGCTTTGGGGTCCATCATCGAAGGTTAGACATACCTTTTTATCGGCTTTATCTTTAGTGGCTTCATCGGCAGGTTTAGAAGCATCTTCCTTCTGTTTTGAGCTATCGGTTGGGGCTTCTTCTGCTTGTTTAGAACCTCGGATCTCCACCCGCCAATAGGTTTCCTTATTCAAAACAAAGCTTTTAACCCGATACTCGCTCCCATTTTCTTCCTGTTGCAAAGCTTTCATCCGACGCTTGGCTTCATCTTCGGTCTTGTAATAAAGCGTTCCGTTCTTATCTTTGACCCAATTATCATCTTCTTTGCTACCCCCATTTTCTCGCTGAACTATATTTGCACTTTGGTGTGAAGTTACATTTACTGCTTGGTTTGTAAAAATAATGTTTGCAGCGTTCTCTGCTTCTTGCTCTGGTGCATCTGCTAGATGTCCTGAATCAAGCTTAGCTATCGACTGCTGGATAGAATTGCTCTGTTGAATAGTATGAGTCAACTCATGTGCCAACAACCTTTGTCCCGTTGTACTACCGGGATTATAATGCCCTGCCCCAAACACCACATCTCGTCCAACCGTATACGCCAACGCATTCACCGGCTGCGCTGACTGTCCTGCTTTCCCATCTGTATGCACTCGTACAGAACTAAAATCATGCCCAAATCGCGACTCCATAAAAGTACGAGTATGCGCGTCTAAAGGCTGACCTTGTGAACTCAACACTTCATGCACAATTGGCGGCACTTCGCCAAGTTCACCCTGATTTGCCGCACGACGCTGTACATTTAATTGTTCTTCCTGACACCCAGTACACTTACCTGTTAAACCAGATGAACTACCACAAGCACATTTGCGCTGTAACAATCCCGTTTTTACAGGTGTAAAAGATGGCTGTGGTTTAGTTTTGGCTTGACTGTGCAATTTCATATTCATTGCCCCAAACCTCCATAAATTGACTGTGCTATTTGCACACCGATCGCTTCTGGTTTCGCCCCTGCTGCTACTTGAAATCCCCCACCATCTAAGCGTGTCATCTCCCCACCTTGCACCAAAGATGGTGGTAAACCCCCCTCAGACAACAATCGCGTCAGTTCGTGCTGTATGATTTCACCAATGCGATCGCGGTCTTTTGCTGCAAATCCATGCAGTAGCAATTCTTCTATATGTAATTCCACATTCGTCGGTATCATTTACAACCTCTTATGTTTTGACTTTTGACTTCTTTATACCCATCCTCCCACTTCTGCTTCGGTTAGCTGTTTCTCTAACTTGGCGTATTCACTTTGAGCTGCACGCAATAAATGTTTCATTTGCACGGCTTCCCCAGTATCTGCGGCTATAAATGCAGCATTTAAAGCAATATTACGAATATTTCCGCCTGTAACATTCAATTTTGCTAACTTATTCACATCTATGCCCTCAATCGGCATTTTTGGAGGAAATATTCGTCGCCAAATTTCCTGGCGTTGGGCAAAATCAGGAAAGGGAAATTGCACCACAAACCGAATGCGACGTAAAAAAGCTGTATCGATCGCATTTTTCAGATTGGTTGTCAAAATCGCCAATCCTCGGTAAGCTTCCATCCGTTGTAGTAAATAGCTCACTTCGATATTTGCATAGCGATCATGACTATCTTTGACTTCACTACGTTTGCCAAATAAGGCATCTGCTTCGTCAAATAATAAAATCGCACCTCCCGTTTCTGCTGCATCAAATACTCGACGCAGGTTCTTTTCTGTCTCACCGATGTATTTACTCACTACCTGACTCAAGTCAATTCGGTATAAATCTAGACGTAATTCTTGGGCGAGTACTTCTGCCGCCATTGTTTTACCTGTACCGCTAGCCCCGGCAAATAGGGCGCTGATACCTAGCCCATTGACGCTTCTGAGGGCAAATTCCCAGGTTTCGTAAACTTTTACTCTTTGTCTGAGTTGCGCTGCTATATCATGCAAAATTTGACCCTGCGTATCTGGTAATACTAAGTCGTCAAAGGTAGCTTTTGGTACTAAACGTTGTGCTAAATCTTCTAAGCGGGGACGAGCCGTGGTGCGACATGTATCCCAAATTTGGGAGAGGAGGGGAGATGAGGGAGATGAGGGAGAAAAATTGCTTCCTTGTCTCCCTACTCCCCACTCCCCGCTCCCCATTCCCCTAACTTGATGACAAACGTCATAAATTACTGATGCACTGAGGCTAAATTGAGATATTAAGGTATCTAATTGTCCGTTAAGCTCACCAGCTAAATCGCCTAAAGCATTTTGCCAGAGGCTTTTTTGTTCTGTTACATCGGGCTTGTAGACATCTAAACGAAGAATTTCACGTTTGCGGTTACGTAAATATTCCTGGGTATTAATTATTAACAAGCTTTGCAGATTTTCGACAAAGGGGAGAATTGTCCGCATTTCGCCTGGGGAATCCTCACATTCCAGCAGCAATGCGCTATCACTCAAGATTGCTTCTCTCTCCCAAAGGCGAATCAGGGCTTCTCGTTCAGCGACAGCTTGGGGAATATCCGCAGCCCGGAGGACGTGCAGTTGCATTTCCAGTGTTGCACAAGCCGCAGCTGCGATCGCCCATTTGCCATCAGGTTCATCCCCAGATAATTGAATGACTGGGGGTTGTTTTCCAGAATTCTCAGACCAAATTTTAGCGATGCGTTCAGCTAGCAAGCGGTGTGACGGTGCGAGTTCACTGGCAGGGGGTAACAATTCGATCAGTCCTTGCAGGCGATCGTCTAAATAAGAGAATCCTGTAAGATAATGCAACACCCGCTCATCAATCCCCAGTTTGCTTTGGCTAAGGCTTTCACCAGAGACAACTTCAATTAATCGCCAACGACGCAAGGGTGCAACTGGTGCAAAAGAACGCATATTGGCTTCTGGAAAAACAGCTAGCACTAAGCTAACGGTGGGGTAAGTAAATTGCGGATGTCCTTGGGCTGTTGCACAGAGTTGAGCTAGGGAACCACTCAGTTCCACTCCCGCACACAATAATAAAATTTGCCGTTCAAAGCTAGTCAGTCTCAAAGCATTACACAGTGTCACCAGTGCTGGCGGATATTCCCACTCAGTAGTGTCTTCGTCTGGCGCCATCTGGGCGTCACTCTCAGCAGTACCTTGCGATCGCGCAATATACTGTTGTAAGTTCATCCGAACTTCAGCCAAGGCTTGAGCGAGGTATTCTTGGTTGATTTGTTGCCAGGAATGGGTGACCATCTTTGAAGTTAAAAGTTAAAAGTTCTAAGGCAAAAGTTCAAAGGAAGAAGATGTTCTTGATATCTTGATTTCATACCGTTTCAAAACAACCTAAATTTATCTTGGTGCTTCTTTCTTTTTACTTTTTACTTTTTACTTTTTACTTGCTTTACTGTTGTGTTCATGTGGGAATTACCAGTCGCGGTGTACCTGTATAACGATTGAAGTTAGGGCTGTTGGAGTCTGTATTTACATCAGGTAGGCTTTCTGCGCCATCTACCTGCACCCGAACCAAATAATCTCCGGGGTTAACATCTCGAATCACAAATTCGATGGATTTAGTATCGCTATTTCTGGAATTTGCCTGAAAGCTGTAACTCTTGGCGGGAGGTGGATTTGCTGCTGATGTCCACTCGTTTAACAATAAGGTAACGCGCTGGGACTTTCCCACAATCGGGGTTAACTCGATGGTTACAGTTCTATATGTACCCTTAGAATCATTTAATATAGATGATAGGGCGATTTTACTAGTAGTATCTGGGTTTTTATCAATGGTGGGACGCAAAATAAAAGCTGCTGCATTCGACTCAAACCCTTGATGGGGGTCAGCGGGAGTCCCAAAATATAATGGATGAACTACTTGGACTGTATTTACTCCAGCAGGCAAACTATTAGGGACTGTAACTTGTAAAGAGCGATCGCTCACACTTCCCGGATTCACCTGTGTAGTCGCAAATTTTACCCTTACTGTGTCAGCCTGCAAGTTTTGCCCCTGAATTATCAGATTATTTCCTGATGTAACTATATTGGGTGACACATCTGTAATTTGCGGTTGTTGGAAAGGCAAAACTAGCAGATTCGCCCTTGTGACAGGTAGCGCTGACTTGGTGGAACGGCGGCTTTCAATCAACACCACTGATGCCTGATATGCTGCTGTTGCTCGATAGTTAGTTTGCTGAAAAGTTGCCCATAGTCTAGACATTTCCTCTGTACCAAGGGATTCTGGAGTAATTTTGATTTGCTCAATCTGCTCCTCTAGTCCCGCCGTTGCCAATATTTGTAGGGTTGCAGCCAAATCTGGGTCGGAAACTGGCACTGATGGATTCAAAGCGTTGTGAATTGCTGCCCTGGTTAACACGGGCATTTCATGCAGCAATTGCATCCCATAGCCCAATAAAATCTCACAATAAAAGTCTCGCTGACCGTAAGCAGTCAGGAGATAGTGGAGATTTAGGGCTAGGGGAGGGTTACTGGTGCGATCACCATTGCTATCCCGCGAAGGTAACCCCACATTTCGCCAGCCTTGATTGGGCGTAACGTGGTATAAAAACAAGTTCAGTTGACTTGCTTCTGATGTACCTGTAGTTATTCTGTCTGGAGGTAGTGCAGTTACTGTGGGATTACCCAAACTGGTTAAGTCAAAGTTCTGAAGACCGTTGTTCAGCAGGTCTTTAATAACTGCGGTGACAGCTGCAATGGCGAGAGCAGTACTCATAGATTGCCGACCTTGCACGATTTCAGATAGTCATCTAAGGATAATTTCGGGGCTGCTGGTGTCCTAGTTATCTGCTTTGGTGCTGGTGGTGTGACGGCTCGCACATCAATGCGCCCAATAGTCACCCGAATGGTGGGTGGGGAATGGGGAGTGGGTAGAGACGCGATTAATCGCGTCTCTACTGAGTGGGGAGTGGGGGAAGTAGCTTTTTGGGTAGTAGTTAGTCTGCTTTCAGTGATGTTTTGACGCTGGGATGGAGCTTCTGGAAGTTTGTCAGACTGGTTTATCACCTCCTTGATAATCGGTGGGGATAGGGGCGGAATGGGTGAAAAAACAGGATTTTCAGATGCAATTTGGTTTGTATGATTATTTACAATATTTACCTGGGGATTTAGTAAGGATTGCTTTGGATACTCTACGGAACTGTTTGCTTCCAAAAGGGGGGCTGGGATGAACTGGCTATTAGATATTGAGGATGAAGATGTGATAAATTCTTCATTTTCCCCTTCTTTCGATATTGATGTCTTTATTTTTTGGGGGATATCGTTGTATTTTTTTGCTTCCGTTTTCGGTGAAACTACTTGAGGGCTTTTTTCCACAATTGTGTTTGCTTCTTGCTGCTGAGATGCGATCGCTTCTGTTTCTACAAAGGGAATCGACTCTTCACTGACAGCGGTATATGATTCAAATAACGATGCTAATCGGGGTTGAATAACTGGTGTTAAGCTTAAACTTCTAGCGGCTAAATTACTCAGATAATCACTCATACGCCCACCATCTCCAGATAAAACTGTCTTCTTTGCGGACTCATGGCTAAAATATCAGCTTCGCGCCAACCGTAGGCGCTGGCGAGGGTATGTACTTCTCGTAGGGTGCGATATGCCCAAGCATTAATCTCACTCCACAAAAACGCTACGATGTCAAAAGTAGCTTGCCACTGATGGTTACAAGCCGGACAGCACAGGGCAAGTTGGACATCTGCTTGCGGATCGGCTTCTGCCATTTTTGCCACCACTGCATCCTGTAAATCTGTTGATAAATCGCTGACGGATACTTCTAGGCTTTGACTTTCAACTTTCAGCAGACAGCGTTCCAGTAAAAATCTTCGCATTGCCTGGATATTTTGGCGATCGCGGTAACTGCTGACTGTCTGCATGGCGATTAAATCCCCACTGTTAGGTAGACGGAACTGCACCTGATAATTTGCAACATTTAATATTAGTACTTCTACTGTTTCTGCATGTGTTGACACCCTTATATCTGCAAGATTAAACATTAGTTCCAGCCTTTCACCACACTGGGGACAGGTAGCTAAACTGACTATCTCTGAGCCAAATAACCATTCCCGCAAAGTCAATAGATAAGTATCTCGCTGACCAATACTGAGTTGTGTTAGTAACTCCGTTGATGTTTCTGGACAAGCAGCCGCCAAAAGTAACAATGCTTGTTGTACGGGTGGCTGGTTTAGTCCTTGCTCCCAGACTTGTAATAGTTGTTGTGGTGGTAAAGCACGCATAGGAAAGTCAACAGGCAAAATTACACTGGTGGTTCAACAAAGCTGGGTTCAGTTGGTTCGAGGACTTCGTAATCTCGTTCCCAACCTTCATTTTCCAACTTAATGTTTTGAATAGCGATCGCATTAGCATTGGCATCAAAATCAGGTAGGGCTTGATATTCTGATACCCAACACCGAAAGATTTTGTAGGCGATCGCTAACTGGCCAGCTTCGTTATAAACTTCCAAGATAATATCTTTGCGAAAGTCCCTCAGGGAAACTTCTGCACCCAAACCAGAGCCATAATTCCAAACTTTATTTGCCCACTTTTCAAACTCGGTGTCATGAGTAACACCCCGTTCTAGCGTAATTGCTTCATATTCGGTACGACCAGGAGATTTCCTAGAAGAACTGGGGTCGCCTCCTTCCCGGTGTTTAACTACTTCTGTCGTTTTTTTGAGCGCGCCAACTTTGCTAATTCCCGCTACATAGCGCCCATCCCACTTCACCCGGAATTTAAAGTTTTTATACGGGTCAAAACGCTGGGCATTCACACTAAATTGAGCCATAATTTTCTCCTGATGTAAGGGATTTGGGAATAGGGCGGAGGGGCGGCGGGAGAATAACTAATAACAAATGACATTAAGTAGTTATTTGACCAGCCAACTGTTGAATTCTGATAATGACAAATTCAGCAGGCTTAAGTGGAGCAAAACCAACCAGAATATTCACAATTCCCAAATTAATATCATTTTGAGTTGTGGTTTCTTTGTCACATTTCACTAGATAAGCTTCACGAGATGTTTTACCCTGAAATGCTCCCTGACGAAAGAGATTATTCATAAAAGCGCCAGCATTCAAACGGATTTGTGCCCACAACGGCTCGTCATTGGGTTCAAAAACCACCCATTTCAATCCTCGATAAAGACTTTCTTCGATAAACAAGGCAGTCCGACGCACTGCGATGTACTTATATTCATCTGCTTGGATATCAGCACCCCGGAGAGTACGGGAACCCCAGACTACATTCCCATAAATAGGAAAACTACGCAGACAATTAATTCCCAATGGGTTGAGAGTACCGTTTTCTGGGTCAGTTAAGTTGTAAGACAATCCTTGAACTCCGTTGAGGGCAGCCTCTGTACCAGCAGGTGCTTTCCAAACTCCCCGTTGACTGTCGGTGCGTGCAAAAACACCAGCGATCGCTCCAGATGCAGGCATACTACGCAGACGGAAGCCATCTAAGGGATCGGGTGCGAGAATTTGGGGGAAAAAGACAGCAGCATAACTGTTATTCAAGCCAAGTCCGCTTACCCAATCACTAATACTTGAGTAAGACTTATCAGGACGGGGGTCAATTAAGTAAAATGCTCGACGTTCCTGACAGAAAACAACAGCTGTTGCCATGATATTTTTAGCTTCGGTATCACCCAATTTAGTAGTACCCGGTATTACTAACAGGTTGAACAGGTCTACGTCCCTGAGTGCGTAAATCCCCAGCTTCTGGTCGTAGTTGCCAATAATAGTTGCACTACTAGTGGGTGGAGTTCCGTCTGCACCGGCAACTGGACTAGTTTGTGCCCCAGTTGCACCACTGCCTAAACTGTATTGCTCTACATTCTCAAACGCACCAGTAGATGTTGTTAGGTGGATAGCTGTGGCACCAGTGTCAGTGAATTCAATCAATGCATTTGGTGTACTGGCACTTGGCACAATTCGTAGGGATGTGCCAATGATTTGTACTATAGCTTCTTTTGTAGCTGGGGAGTTTACAGCCCGAATCCACCCTTCCAGGGTATTCCGTAACTGTTGTAGGGTAACGCGGATATCTGGGTCAACAGTAATTGAAAGAGAACCAATAGGGGTTGCTGCCAAGATAGGTGTACTTGTTAGAGTATCTGTGACGGCTATCTGCACTTGTCCGCTGATTGCTCCGGAAAGGTCAGCCAGATCCCGACTGACTGTACCAGTTTGGGCTGGGCGATAAAAACTAGCTCCTTCCTTTTCACGCCCACCGTTATTTAAACCTAACTTGAGTTTGGCAGTTACATCATTACTTGATGCTGTAATTACCTGTACAGAGGAAACCTGATCAGTTTCGAGGGAGGAGAGTTTCAGGTAATCACCCGTAGCAAGAGCGGTAATACCTAAATCATCAAATCTTCCTATTGTCAAGCGGGATGATAATCCTGCTCCAGAAATTGCTGAAGTAATTTGACTTACCAATGCTTGCAATTTGTCACTTGCGGTGTTAATTGCCAGTGGGTTAGCCAAAAGCAATGTAAATGGAGTATTTCCATCTAAAATGCCGTTGATTGCGGTGTCTTGTGAATTTAAAATTGGTATAGTGTCTAATTTACCGCTGAGACTGTAACCTTCTTGTGTAAATCCTGAGACGCTAATACTCAGTCTGATGAGATTCGAGGCATTATTGACAACACTCAGCGCATAAGTTGGGGAGTAGTGATTTATACTAAGATTGCGATGCTGTTCTTTTTCTACAACAGCTAGTGTTCCACCCCGTACTTCATAGCGAGTAACAGCAAGATTAAACGTACTATCGGGGTTACTAGTGGCGTAATCTATATCCAAACGTATATAGTTTCCCCAAACTCCAGGATCTATTGCAGCCACTTTCAAAACTGCATTATTCGATATATCTTTGAGAGTTACCTCTGCGGGGCTTGAACCCTGAGCAACGCGTACTACGTAGGCATCAGTTCCACCATTCAAAAAAAACTGTTGTAGTGCGTAGCCAATTTCGCTATCGCGATCTAATCCGCCGAATTTGCGTTCATAATCGCCAAAATTTAATACACGCAGTGCTTTACTCACAGGACCCCGTAAGGTATAACCAACGAAAGCAGTTATTGAGGTTGCGACTCCTGTAATAGTGCGTACACCACTAGGAATTTCTTCTATATAAACACCGGGATAGGTAGGAGAGATAGCCATAGTAAATTTCTCTTGTTTTCGGTTTTAAGAACTGGGTGTTTTAGATCAATTGATCGCTTGACTTTGCTTCTGACTGATTAACCGGGAAATCGGAATTTTATCGGTTGAATATTTGAGCTTAACATTGCTGAATTCATCTCAAAGCTGTAACTATAAAATGGGATATTTGCAAATTAACTTGAATTTTTGTTAATCTATCGCAAATAAGTTAGTATCTTAAAAAATAGACAAAAAGCTTAATAAATAAGTTTTTTTTTATTTTCAGCTTGGACTTTTTGTACTAATAAGTCTGGTTTGAACCCAAGACAGTGTATTTATGATACTTTATGGAGTTTTATTGAGAATATTTAATAACTTTTAAACAGAAAACTGGTGTTACATTTAGTATAGGTTTCTATATCCAGTTAATCAACTTACTATACTTATAATCCAAGAGGTAGAAAATTTGGCGTTGCATAATATAGGGAGGAATTGAGGTGTACTACTGTGCATTGTCCATACTGTGAATCTACGGAGATACGAAAAAACGGTAAACGTCGAGGTAAACAGAATCACATCTGTGTAAGTTGTGGTCGCCAATTTTATAGATGTCTACAATCCACCAAAAGGATATCCAGATGAAGTCAAGGAAAGCTGTTTGCGATCGTATGTAAACGGTATGGGATTTAGAGCAATTGAGCGCGAAAAAGGGGCAGGGTAAGAGCATCTCAATCAGGCTTGACACAAGGAATCAGAAGAATCTAATGTATTGGTAATGAAACAAGAACTAAGAACTTGAATCATATAATTGTTATCCATAGCCGTGCGTTTCATTTTTTGACGGAGACTACGTTTGTAGGAATGTTCACGGTTGAGAGCATTAAGAGCAATACGTCTTAAAATAGAGAAGTTCTGAGGACTATGGAAAGAACGAATGCGACAAGCATCCTCGGAAAAAGTACAATCAAGTGTCCAATGAGCCTCGTTTTCAATGCCCCAATGTTTTCGGATAGCCCGACCAATAAGTTGAGCATCACTATTTAAAGAGGAGAGATAAAATTGAACCTCACGGGTAGTTTTATTCCAAAGATGACGCACACGGACGACCATAACCACACTTTGGAGTCCTACCCATAATTTAGGTTGATAAAGCTCACCAATCGCAGTCACAGGAACAGTCCAAACCTCACGAATTTCGGTGCGGTGGTGTCCTTTCTCAATCCGTTTGTCATAACTGACATCAATCCCTTGAAAATTCTTGGCAACAGAAGTTTCAAACCATTCTCTTACCTGAGAACAGAGAGTGGGATGATTAGCTTTCAGCGCCAGGACATAATCTGCTTTCTTATCACAATACCGTTGCCAAAATAAGAGCATGAAGAGGTAGGGCGTTTCGTAGTAGAGTTATTGTCTCTCAAAACGACAACTCAAAAGCTACAAGCAGCCCATACCCGATATTTTATCATTGTTACAATGCCTGCTACCGCAGATAAATGCGACAACAATGCGGCAATTTAATCAAATAATCCTGGCGATGTTATCGATGAGCGGCCGAGTAACGATGTTGGGAATTTCCCGTTGGGCAGGCGTTGGTGGTAGTTATCGGACGATGTTGAGGTTCTTCCATACAGTGATACCTTGGGCGACGTTGTTTTGGCTGTTTTTTCGCAAGCATTTATTTCGTGCGAATGAGATATGTTTACTGGCAGGAGATGAAGTTGTAATAAGCAAATCAGGGAAACAAACTTATGGACTGGACAGATTTTTTTCTAGCCTTGCCAGCAAACCTATATTAGGGTTATTTTTTTTACATTATCGTTAATAAGTGTCGAACAAAAGCACTCGTTTCCGATTCAAATAGAACAGGTAATAAAAAATGATTTAGAGAAAAAAAGCTCATTACCAGCCCCAGAAGTAAAGCCTAAAATCAAACGTGGGTGTGGGCGACCAAAAGGGAGTAAGAACAAAAACAAAACGGAGGTAATTTTAACATCTGAATTACTACAAATTCAGAAAATGATTAATTCGCTTTTCAAGTTATTAGGCAGGGCAAACGCATCTAAATTACTCTTGATCACAACGAAGGTTAAAAACCAACGAAAAAATCAGGATTTCGCGCTTGATTATTTTTTAAGCCCCAAAGCGATCGCCTAAAATTTTCGCAATAAGCAAGAGTTAATGACATTAATTTTAGTTCTATTGAGAATAGACTTTGCTTGTTGACATGATGCGGCCGCCCTGCCTTGAGGGAAGATGACTGTCGGATTAGAAAAGATAATGCCCCACAGAATTTTGCAATTCTCAGACATATTGCAGTCAATCTTTTAGGTCAAGAGAAGTGTGTCAAACGCGGAATAAAAAATAAACAGTTTCTCGCTGGGTTGGATAACAATTATTTATCAAGAGTTTTAGCATTAACATAAACTAATATATCAGAAATTGAATTTAAATATTTAATTTAGAAAAAATCGCACTTATTCTCTAGATAAACATACTTTTATAAACTCGAATCTTGAGTCGTTTTAGTATTAATATATAATCATTCAACTTCAGATAAGCTAACTCATATTTATCAGAAATTCTTCATTTATTTTATTTATCATTCCCTGAATTGTTACAATTATCTATGTTATTTTGAAATTTTTCTTAGTTTTTATTAGGAAATAAGATGCGTTTCCCCTAGGGGTAGAGCTTTGTTA
Organism: Nostoc sp. CCY 9925; assembly: GCF_963920935.1. Lineage (NCBI taxonomy): Bacteria > Bacillati > Cyanobacteriota > Cyanophyceae > Nostocales > Nostocaceae > Nostoc > Nostoc sp. CCY 9925. Next base: position 90,902 of record NZ_CAWUDO010000022.1, read on the forward strand.
AAAACAGCTTTTTGCTCGTCAAAATTGCTTGAACTTAACTTACCTAGTAACTCAAAATATATTGGAATAGACCTTTTATCCCAAACTACACTAATAATTAACAGATTAATACGTCCCTAATTAGTTCGATCTATAACCACATAAACAACTTCGGTGAAGGAAAAATTTATTTCTAGCTAGCTCCTAATAATTGGAAACCAAATTTCTTCAATATTGATGTAGTTTAAAGATAAAAATCGCTGAATTCTCTTCCTTCTACTTTCAAAGAGTATTGGCAAAGGTAAAGCAGTAGCCAATGATTCTATGCTGACAGTTTTAATAGATTGTAATAAATTAATCAGGAGTTTTAGTAATAAATATTCGGTGCGTCCCAATTCTCGCTTGAGGTGTGTTTCATAGAACTCAGGTAATATTATCATTAAATAGAGCTTATTGCGAATGAATGCTATTTTTGTTTTACCATAAGTTGCTACACTGATTGCCCTATATCCATTTCAGGGTATTTCGTCCCCCCTTAAGAACTGCCAATTACTACTTTTGTTGTATCAATTTATTGAAAACCTAAGACTATTGAAAGAATATAAGTAATTTTTTTTTAACTATAACTCTAAGCAATAGAAGAGTTAGAACAAATCAATTTGTCCCAACTTTGATAATTAAAAGACATATAGCAAGCACAAGAGGCAATGGTCATGAGTACGGTCATGAACCAACGGGTCAAAGTTGAAAAGACTTTAACCATTAACAAACCAGTAGAGGAACTTTATCGCTTTTGGCGTAACTTTGATAACTTGCCACGGTTCATCAAGTATCTCAAAGAGGTGAGGGTACACGACGAAAAGCGAGAGTCCTCCGGACACGCTACGCGATCGCACTGGATTAGCAAAGGATTTTTAAATGAAAGTGTTGAGTGGGATGTAGTCATTACCGAAGACCGAGAAAACGAATTGATTGCCTGGACTTCGGTTGAAGGCGCAGCAATTGAAACCTCTGGTCGCGTCCACTTCAAGCCAGCACCTGGGGATCGTGGCACTGAGGTAAAAGCAATCCGAGAATTTACCCCGCCTGGGGGTGAAATTGGGGCTGCGTTGGCGTTCGCGGAGCGTCTCGTAGAGAAGCCCGTCATAGACATCGCTAAATTATTTGGCGAAGACCCAGAACTGGAAATTAAAGAAGATTTACGCCGCTTCAGAATGCTGATGGAAGCAGGCGAGATTGCCACAACAGAAGGTCAACCGCGAGGTTAATAAATATTGCTATGAAAGCTGTTTGTTGGTACGGCACTAACGATGTGCGGGTGGAAACAGTGCCAGACCCAAAAATAATTAACCCCCGCGATGCCATCCTCAAAGTTACATCAGCAACCATCTGCGGTTCTGACTTGCATATCTACAATGGCTACATCCCGACGATGGAACCGGGTGACATTATTGGTCACGAGTTTATGGGAGAAATCGTTGATATTGGCAATGAAGTCAAGAAATTGAAAAAAGGCGATCGCGTATTGAAGGGCGAAGTCGATCCATCTGCTGTGTTCGCGCATCACTTACCCCTAACAGAAGCCAAGCATGGCTTCGAGCTATTCAACCAAAGAAAAGACCACTGCATAAAAGTTAGGTTACAGCCTTGAGTTGGGGACTCACAAGAGCAGGGGAGCAGAGGAGACAAGGAAACCACTGACAACTGACAAGTAAATACCGACAAAGGACTAATGGCTATGAAAGCAGTTTGCTGGAACGGTGCCAACGATGTACGGGTAGAAACAGTACCCGATCCAAAAATCATTAATCCGCGTGATGCTGTTATTAAAATCACAACAACAGCAATTTGCGGTTCTGATTTACACCTTTATAACGGCTACGTCCCCACAATGGAAAAGGGCGATATCCTGGGTCATGAAATGATGGGGGAAGTCGTTGAAATAGGCAGTGCCGTCAAAAATTTAAATATAGGCGATCGCGTGGTTGTACCATTCCCTATCGGCTGTGGTAACTGCTGGTACTGTCAACATGACTTCTGGTCATTGTGCGATAACTCTAACCCAAACGCTTGGTTAGCAGAAAAATTCATGGGTTATTCACCCTCTGGTATTTTTGGCTACTCTCATATGCTAGGTGGCTATGCTGGTGGTCAAGCTGAATATGCCCGCGTTCCTTTTGCCGATACTGGTTTGTTTAAGATTCCTGATGGACTAACAGACGAACAAGTAGTGTTTCTAACAGATATCTTCCCCACCGGATATATGGCGGCAGATAACTGTAATATTCAGCCCGGTGATATTGTCGCAGTCTGGGGGTGTGGCCCAGTCGCACAATTCACAATAAGAAGTGCTTATTTACTTGGTGCTGAACGAGTCATCGCTATTGATCGAATTCCCGAACGCCTACAGATGGCTAAAGATCAAGGCAAGGCAGAAATCCTTAACTATGAGGAAGTAAATGTTAGTGAAGCCCTCAAAGAAATGACAGGTGGACGCGGCCCAGATGCTTGCATTGATGCTGTGGGGTTGGAAGCACACGGTACGGGTCTAGAAGGAGTATACGACGAAGTAAAGCAAGCAGTGCGTCTGGAAACAGACCGCCCCCATGTGCTGCGGCAAGTGATGATTGACTGTCGCAAAGGCGGTCACGTGTCAATTCCTGGTGTTTATGTCGGCGTTGTAGACAAAATACCTATGGGTGCTGCCATGAACAAAGCCTTAGTATTCAAAATGGGACAAACGCACGTTCATAAGTACTTAAACACGTTACTCGATCACATCCAAAATGGCAGGATCGATCCATCTTTCGTGATCACCCATCGTCTACCGTTAGATGAAGCACCCCGAGGTTACGAAATTTTCAAAGACAAGAAGGAAAACTGTATCAAAGTTGTACTCAAACCATAAGGCAGGAGAAAAGACACGGAGAGTGGGAGAGAGAGAAAGAAACAAGTGTATTCAGGGCTATTCAGGTAGTAAAAATTACTAAAACTTTCTCTTTGCTCCCTCTGCTTCTCCTACTCCCCAAGATGAAGTCAAAAGTAAAAAGGTGAGCCACTGCGGTGGACGGGAGCACCTGCATAAAGCAAGTGGCGTTAGCGTCAGCGTTAGCGACGTTAGGAGCGTCACCCGAAGGGCAAAAGGCAAAAGAGAACTGATGAAGTCTTGAAATTTAATTCTTAATTCTTAATTCTTTTCTTTTTACTTTTACCTTTTGACTTACTAGCCCCTGCTCCTCCTCACTCATCACTAATTTGGCGATTGGCATTTGTTCAACTTGTCCTGAATCCAAACCTTTCTATTAATTTATTTAAGCTTAGTTGTATTACAGATTGATACTTGTTTTGTGTTATTAAGATTAATTTTCTGTAGTTTTGTTGAATTTTTTGTATTTAAAGATAAACAGAAAAATTCGTTACATTAAGCTGAGATGGTATTTATAAGTAAAACGGGAATTAGAGTATATTACATCACTATAAATTTTAAGTATATGGTAAGTAAATATTTTTAAAGTAACGTAAAATAAAAATTATTATTTACTTTTTCAATGCCTTTTACAATGATTGTAATAAAAATTTAATTATTAGCTAGCTAATAATTAATTATTACTAAATATTTTAATTGAAATAATTTTGCAAATACATAAAAGGAGTAAAAATGTCTAATATTGGTTTATTTTTTGGTACTCAAACAGGCAATACCCAAACTGAATCAGAAATAATTCAGAAGGAGTTTGGTGGTGATAGTGTTGTAACTTTATATGATATTTCACAAGCTGAACCAAGTGATTTCAATAACTACGATTATATCGTTGTTGGTTGTCCTACTTGGAATGTTGGAGAATTGCAAAGTGATTGGGAAAATTTTTATGATGAGTTAGATAACATTGACTTCATCGGCAAAAAAGTTGCTTATTTTGGTCCTGGAGACCAGGTTGGTTATCCTGATACATTTCAAGATGCCCTCGGTATTCTAGAGGAAAAAATTTCAGAAAATGGTGGTGAAACAGTTGGCTATTGGCCCACAGAAGGTTATGAATTCAGTGAGTCTAAAGCTGTTCGTGATGGTAAATTTGTAGGTCTTGCCCTTGATGAAGATAATCAATCCGATTTAACAGAGGAAAGAATCAAAGCTTGGGTTACACAATTGAAGCCAGAGTTTGGTTTGTAAAGCTTTATTCACTAAAATGCTTGTTACCTAATTAGGTAAGTTTGAGAATTCTTTGCCCGTCTCAAAGATGAAACTGCGCGAGAGAAATTACTGAAAACCATTCTCTAAAACATAACTTGCTTGCTTAGGGTTGCCTTTGAAATACTTGGCTCAATTGCCTGAAAAATAGGTTTTATGAAACTGCTTATCGTTGAGAATGATCAAGATACGGCGGCTGCTCTCACCACTTTTTTGGTAACACAGCAGTTTACAGTTGATACCGCTAGTGATAGTCGATCGGCACTAGAGTTAGCTGAGGCAACAGAGTATGACCTGATCGTGCTAGATGTTATGCTACCCGATGAGAATGGAATTCGTCTGTGTCACCAACTAAGGACACAGAATCAGCAAGAACCTATTTTGCTGCTCACAGGGAAGGTTGATCCGGCAGATAGAATAGCGGGCTTTGAGGCAGGAGCAGATGACTATATTACTAAACCCTACGAGCTATCAGAACTGCTAGCTCGGATTCGGGCATTACTGCGACGAGGCAGCACAGTATTAACCAAAGTACTCTGCTGGGGTCAGTTGCAGCTCGATCCGAATAATTGCGAAGTCATGTGTCAAGGCAAAGGCTTACATCTCACGCCTAAAGAATACAAACTGCTGGAGCTATTTTTGCGACATCCGCGGCGGATTTTTGACCGAAGGACTCTGCTCGATCGCATCTGTTCGATTGATGAATGTCCCGGTGAAGAAGCTATAACAACTCAAATTCGCGGGTTGCGGCGCAAACTCCAGATGGCTGGGCTAAATTCCGATCCGATTGAAACATTGTATGGGCTGGGGTATCGGCTGAAATCTGTGCCAGAAAAGCCGGAGCAGGGTCCGGAGGACGCAAAGACGCAAAGACGCAAGAACACAGAGGTGCGGGGACGCGAGGAAACAGGGAATATATTTGATAGGGTCTCCGCGTTACCCTTCGCCAGTCGCCACAAGTCTTTGCCCTCCGGGTTTGGAAGTGATGCTCCTAAAGTCGCTAACGCTGCGCTAACGGACTCGACGGGAACCGGAGCTACTCCGGTCTTCTCCCAAGGGGAGAAGCCAAGGGCGATGGGGTCTTTGCAAGTCGAGAATGTGGCATCCAAGACTCCGACTTCCTCATCGCAAAGCGGCTCAGTCCAAGGTGCTGCTTCACCGCATCTCCCCATCTCTGCGTTTTCCTCATCCTACCTGCTGAATGCAAATCGATATGATGCAAAGGCGGAGGCAGTGGCGGCAATTCAGCAGATGTGGCAGGATTCTCAGGAGCGATTGCAGGGGCAACTAGGAAAGCTGGAGGAGGCGATCGCCCACCTCTCTACTAATACTCTCACCCTTGACCTACGGCAGTTCGCCCAGACCATCGCCCATCGGCTGATTGGCTCCTTGGGGGCATTTGGTATGCCGCAAGCAGCAGAACTTGCCCGCCAGATCGAACGCACCTTGAAAACACCAACGGCTGCTGTGCAATCAGAGGAAGCGGTTCAACTAAAATCGCTGCTTGGGCAACTGAGGCAAGTTATCCAGCAGTTGCCCACTTTTGCGACAACATCGCCCACTCCAGTACTGAAGTCTAGCGATCGCCTGGTTTTGTTGATTGATGATGATACTGACTTGATTGAGCGAATGCAGGCAAATGCCTCAAACTGGAGCATTCACCTGGAAACCGTCACTGACCTTACCCTCGCCCGCCAACGCCTTCAGTACCTCACGCCCGATGCCATCATATTGGATCTTATCTTTCCCAATACCACCGAAAGCGGCTTGACCCTACTGGCACAGTTGAAGCACCAATTTCCCACTATTCCTGTGCTGGTGCTGACAGGACTTGGCGATTTAACCAAGCGCGTGGAAGTCACCCGTTTAGGAGCCAACGCCTTTTTGCAAAAGCCTGCCACGCCTACCGAAGTGTTTCAAGCCGTCAGCCAACTCCTCCACCGGATTGACACTATCAATGCCAGACTGCTCATTGTGGATGACGATCCGGCATTGTTGTCCATGTTAGAAGCCCAACTGCAACCGTGGGGCTTTCAGGTCACAACCTTGGCAGATTCAAGCCAGTTTTGGCAATACTTGGAAGCCACCACTCCCGATCTGCTATTGCTGGATGTCGCTATGCCGGGGTTTAGCGGCATTGAACTATGCCAGGTAGTCAAGAGCGATCCGCGTTGGAGTCGGCTACCTGTGTTGTTGTTATCGGCTCATGCCGATGCTGATACCCTGTACCGGGCCCTAGCAGCGGGGGCAGATGACTATATCTTAAAACCAATCGTAGAAGCCGATTTGATTCAGCGAATTTTAAATTTCAATTCCTGGTAGGGATTTAAAATAAGGGACTTCCAAATAAAAAAATAACTAATCACTGTGTTATCAGGGGAGCAGGGGGAGTAAGAAAAATAGAATTATGAATAAATTGGATCATTTATTTCTTGGAAATTCCTAATTAGTAATTGATACTTCATCCCTTAGATCTGATTCGTCAAGAAAATCTTAAGAGTACTTAACTCATTACTAGGTCTGAGTTTCAGCGAATAAGCGCTTTATTAATTTAAATGCCTAAAACCCTTACTAGACAAGTAGTTTACTTTAGTTTACAAATTAGCTCTCAAAGGATTAATTCAAATAATGATGCTAGCGGCAATGCTACGCGAACGTACTTTGTTATTTTCCATCAATCAATTTAGAGAGAAGTTGGATCGCATGAAACCAGATTAAATCTAACGCCCCTTCATTACGAATAACGAATTGGTATTATGTCCTCTTATACAAATCGATGCATCCTGGTGATTGACGACGAACCTGACCTGTGCAGCATTGTCAAGTTCACGCTAGAACGCCTCAAAAGCTGGAAAATCCTCACAGCTGAGTCTGCACAGGCAGGACTGATGCAGGCAGAAACGCAGCAACCAGACGTGATTTTGCTAGATCTGAGCCTGTATGGTGAAGATAGACTGACTATGCTGCAATCTTTGAAAACTAATCCGACTACGCAGTCGATTCCGGTTATCTTGTTTACCGCCACAGACCCGTCAGACGATTCGCTGGGATTTGACCCCTCTGACTTTGCTGGAGTGATCCTGAAGCCGTTCAATGTCTTGCAGCTTGGCGAGCAGATTATTGAGCAACTGGGGTGGTGAGGTTAGAGTGCAATGCCTTTTTTATGAAAGAGACGCAAAGCAAAGAAAGGGAATGCGGAGATATTTCATATCAAATCCAGCTAATCACTTAATTATTAAAATCTCCCTGCATCATCTTAAGCTGTTGCGCCTACAAGTTGCACCATTTTCATTGTAAATAAAACCTGCAAACCCTCTCCCTTGCTCCCTGCTCCCTGCCCCTCTGCGGTCTCAATGTGCAAATTAAATGGTTAACAGTTTATTAATGTTTTCTGTATTAATACCAATAGATATTCCATTTATGATGCCTGCTGTCAAGACAGGAAAGAAAGGAGGAATCAA